>CAYNKF010000205.1:0-4935 GCA_964397705.1 uncultured Balneolaceae bacterium
CAATGTTATTTTTAAGCAAGTCTTCTAAATATAAATCTTCTTTAAGGATTTCGTTTTTCCAATCTGGTGCTATATGATCCAACAGTATGGCTTGAAGCATCCCCAGGTAGTAAAATCGGCTTTCTCCACTGCGAGATGCTGCTCTCTTTGCTTCACCAATTTGCTGCTCAAGGTAGCTTTTACTGTTTTTATAATATTCGAAATCACTCAGTATTTTTATTTGAGGGACTGATTTATATTGAGCTAATTCAGAAGCCATAATACCGGTTTTCAATTCCGCGTACTTTGCCAGTCCTTCGAGCCACTCACGGTTACGCTCGTAGTCTATAAGCTCTGAAGAAATATTGGCTGATGCTCTTCTTTGTTCACGCTGCTCCAAAAATTCTCTGATATATTTATTTTGAGAAGTATCAGTTTCGCTTTTATAGGCTTGCAGTAAAAGGTCTGCTTCTTTTTTCCATCCCTTTCGGTTTTCTGCCGATTCCCAGGGATACTCTGATGTTAGCCGGGCAATAGATTCACCTTTTTCAAATTTATCATAAACGGACATTGCCTGGTAGGCATGAAATGCTTCGTGCATGAGTCCGCTAACGTAGTTTTCTGCATTTCCCATAACAAGATTCCAGAATATCTTGTAGGGAAATACCCAATTTATGAGGGGAGGTAGTTCATCCCGAAATCCATTATAAAATGCGACTTCTGCGTACTCTCTTGTTTGCATGGTACTAACCCAATTGTCTCCAACTTTGACGGTAAAATTTTCAGGCGTTTTGTTTTTATCGGGAAGGGGCTGGCGGTAATAGGACTTATCAAAAAAACGATCATTGCTCACTTTTTGCCATGGGCCGCCCCGGTGTTCTTGTGAAGGCATTTTGTACCATCCGGTATCAGGGTGTTCGATGCCAATCAGAAATGCATATTCTTCATTATATACAATAGCAGGGATTTTTACCTCTCCAAATCCGGGCCAAATATGGGATGTTACCTCAGGCTGTAGGTTCAGATACTCTGCAAGATAGGCTTTTTGAGGATCTGTCAGCTTTTCAGTTACTGAGGAGGAATCAGGCAGTGTTAAATTATACAATCCGGATATCAAAAGAACTCCTATCAGAAAGATGAAGAACCATTTTAATCCTTTTCCAAAAATACGTAAAAGTTTCTTTAGGATTTTCATATCTCTTGTATGTATACTCAAGTTATTTAAGATCTCCAGTTAAGGCATCAAAGGTTTGTGTTTCAGGGGGTGGGGGTTGTAATACCATACTCTTCAAAAGGGAAAAACTTAATGAATCAATTTTTCCTGCATGGGCGTGACCTGCGGAAATATTGGATAAAACAGCTACGCCTTTCTTGTTATTGATGTTTATTACCATCGATGATCGATAGCCGCCTGTTCCTCCGTTATGCCAATGCCAACGGGTAACGGAATCTTGTTTTATAATAAACCAGCCCAGAGCTATATCACGATCTTTACTTATGGTAAAGGCTTTTTGTTGCTGTAATTTCATTGCTTTGTTATTGGAATCAAGGTTGGCCTGACCATACTTGGCTAAATCCTCTGAGCTGGAAAGGATAGCCCCGGCCCCGGGGATAGCGCCAAGATCCCAGTTTGTTGCGGGCTTTCCACGCTTGGTTAAGCCGGCGACAAAATTATCGCCAACCAAAGTTCGTTTTGTGGTTGATTGTTGCATGGCCAGTGGCTCAAATATCATCTGCTGCAGCATTTGCTCGTAGGACTGTCCCTCAACTTTTGTCAATGCATGGCCAAGTATTCCGGCTCCGATATTCGAATACTGAAATTCTTTATCTGGTTCATACTCCAATTCTATTTCATTGCTTAAATACGTCAGCAGTTTTTCCTCATCATAATCTTTATAGGGATTATCCATGTGCCAAAGTGATTCCCAAATAAATCCTGAGGGAATGCGGGGCAGCCCGGAGGTATGGGTTGCCAGCTGTTTAAACGTTATTTGGAGACTATCATTGAGAGTAAAATCCAAGTACTGTTGGATGGACTGGTCTAGCTGTAATTTGTCCTGCAGTACCAGTTCGGCCAGCAGGGTAGAGGTAAAGACTTTTGACAGCGAACCGATTTCGAATACGCTTTTTTTGTTATTAATGGTTTGCAGCGTATCAGCGGTACGAATAGCACCGTAAAATGTAGCTGATGAATCATCAAAAAAGACAACCGAAAGCTGTGTTTTATTTGGATAATAACGCAACGTAGAAAAAATACTATCGACCTGTGTCTCAGATACCCCCGGTGGGACTTTAAGGTCGTTGATTGCAGCCTCAGGATTGCTAATACTGCCACAAGATGAAAGTGCTATAACCAAAACGGCCAAGCAAAAAAGCTGTCGCAATTTGATATATACAGTATTCATGTTCCTAATAAAATACCGAGAGCACAGAAAGGCTCACGGTATATAGTTAAAATTAGAATGATCTTGTAATACCTACGGCAAGGTTGAAGTATGTCAAATCAATATCTGTAGTTATATTTCCAACTTCTATATCCCGGGATAATGATCGATATCGAACGCCGGGTTTCAGCATCCATTTATTGCCGAGGTTGAATGCTAATCCCGCTTCTGCTTGCCATCCCAGTCCATGATCAGAATCTGCGGTGATATCACCGTTACTGTTTTCAACTTCGATATGATTATAGATACCTCCGCCTCGGATATAAAAGTCCATAGAGGTGTTACCCAGCGGATGTAAAAATTCTAACCCAAAAGTATATCCCGTTTCTTCGAAATCCATGTTTGATCCGGCAAAGGAGTTATCCGAAGTAAAACGATGCCATCCCCACCCGCCAAAAACAGAAGTATGTTCCATGAACTGATAGGTGAGTATGCCGTCAAAGCCGAAACCTGTATTTAAGTCAGCATCGCCTAAGTCCTGTGTTGCTAAGTCAACACCTGCGCGAATTTCCCAACTCAGGTTGCTTTGGGCATGGACTGGTTGTAGCGATAGTGTAAGCACTATTCCAATAATTGATAATGTGATTAGTAGTTTTTTCATAATAATTCCTCTTTAAGATGATCTCATCGAGCATAATAAATTTAGCCCAGACGAGGTAAATACCTATAAAAAGAGAATGCAATTTGTATGCCCAAAAGCCATACTGAAATGATTCGTCCCAGTGGTATCAGTGGGTTATCGACATTTAAATATCAACCTGTATTGCAATATTGCGACTTTTAATTGATTGTTTTTCGCAGTTTTGCAATACCATCGTTAAAAAGAAAAATACATGCCTTTCTACAGGGCTTTGCGACCGATTAGAAACTGTTAGAATGATGTGAATACGTGTTTTAACAATGGATAAGGATAAGTACGATTTGGTACGATTATTTCATTCTAAACAGTATACCTAAGCTATAATTAATATTGTTATGCAGTAAAAGTAGTCAGGAGGTCTATTATGAGACATAAAAAATCGGTAACCATTCTGTCCGTAGTGATTATGCTGTTATCGGTCATTGCTGCATCCGCGGGGATTTTTTCGACGGGTGGACCCGGAGCCTATCTGGTAGAAACGGTACGCGGAGATCAGGTGACCGTTTACGGCAAGGGTATCTATAAGCATATGTCTATTGATGTTGCTCCCCAAGGCATTGCCCAGGATTATGTAACACTTTTTGTGGCAGTGCCGCTGCTTCTTATATCTCTTGTATGGGCGCGTAAAGGGTCTATGAAAGGCCGTTTTCTACTGGCGGGTACGCTGAGTTACTTTTTGGTAACCTATTTGTTTTATCTCGTAATGGGCATGTACAATCTCTTGTTCCTGGTGTATGCAGCTTTGCTGGGTACTTCATTTTTTGCCTTGTCCCAGACATTATTTGCTATAGGATTGGATAATATTGCAGGCCACTTTAAGCCATTAACACCGGTTAGATCCACCGGCGGCTTTCTTATTTTCAACAGCCTGACCATTGGTTTAATGTGGCTAGGGATTGTGGTACCTCCCTTACTGAATGGAACTATCATTCCTGAGCAGGTGGAACATTATACTACGCTAATTGTACAGGGATTAGATCTCGGTCTGCTGCTGCCACTGTCATTTGTAGCGGGTCTGTTATTTATGAAGAAAAAACCGATGGGTTACCTGCTTGCTCCTGTTTACTTTGTATTTCTATCGGTATTGATGACTGCCCTGACGGCCAAAGTGATTGCCATGGGGTTGTTGGGGCAAAATGTGATACCAGCTATTATCATTATTCCTCTTGTGGCATTGATATCGATCACCTGCACTTTTCTTATCCTAAAAAATATCAGGGAGGCTGATAATGAATTCGCTTAAGTCTAGATCTAAAAGTCAGTATACGCTGTTGGGGTTACTCCTTTTTCAGGGGATAAGCGGATTATTTGGCGGCCTTTCTTTAGTCTGGGATTCAACTGGAGGAATATTGCAGATGCCGCTAAGTTTGCTGGAGGGATCTCCGTTTAATACGTATTTCATTCCGGGACTTATTCTCTTGTTTATATTGGGAGTATTGCCGTTAGTTGTGTGTTATGGTTTGTGGAAAAGAAAAGCATGGTCATTGTCCGGGTCTTTTCTGGTGAGTATTGCGCTCCTGATTTGGATAGGAGTGGAGGTTGTGATGGTCGGCTACCATTCCGAACCTCCCCTGCAACTCATTTACGGTTTAACGGGGATCGCCTTATTAATTTTATCTCAAATGTCTTCAGCTAAATCATGATTAAAATCGCCATTTTAATCGTATTAGTTCTTCATGGATTGATCCATTTATTGGGGGTTGTCAAAGCGTTTGAATTAGCGCAGGTTGACCAGTTGAAGGAGCAAATATCCAAGATGGCCGGAATATTCTGGTCGTTGGCGGCTGTTGCGTTCCTTGTCACAGCAGGGCTGTTGTATTTGGATAAGGAGTTATGGCGCACGACAGGCATCGTAGCTGTTATTATATCACA
>CAYNKF010000206.1:0-4894 GCA_964397705.1 uncultured Balneolaceae bacterium
AGCTTTGGCCACCATCAGTTGTTTTATAAACTCCGCGCACGTCGTTAATAGAGTAGAGGGGCCCCATGCTAGCGACCCAGGCGATATCGGGGTCAGTCGGATGCGTAATGATTCGACCGATATGTTGCGAACCGCGAAGTCCCACGAAATCCCAATTATCACCGCCATCTATACTTTTATATACTCCGGTACCGGCATAACTTGAACGGCTGCTGTTGTTCTCACCGGTTCCAACCCAAAGGACATTGTCATCCGCCTCGGAGATAGCAATATCACCAATTGTTAATGTACCTTGGTGATCAAAAATCGGCACCATGGAATTGCCACTGTTTTCGGTCTTCCACACGCCTCCTGAGGCATATCCTATTAAAAACTTTCGGGGGGTGTCATTATAAACAGCAAGATCTGTAATGCGTCCGCTCATTATTACAGGGCCTACATTGCGAACAGGATAATCCTTAAAAATAGACTGAGTTCGCATTTGCTGTCGATGTTCGATTGATTCTGCTCGTTCTTCGTTATTGGTAGCCTTGATGTCAATTTCTTGAGCTTGCAGGTTTATAATGCAAAAAAGAATTCCTACAAGAGTTAAAAAAAACTTACGCATATTGCTTTGGATTGGATTACTGTTAATATCTGATTCCGTGCGTCCCCTATTATAGAAAAGCTAAGACAAATATTTTATAAAAAGATATTAAGTGAAATGTGCTAAATATGGATTTGAGAAGAATAGAATTATAGCATCTTACAGTTGTTTTTTAGACGTATTAACGGTATCTTTGATTGCTTAAAAGTGAGCGCCGAAAGGTCCTCACTTTTTTTTGTACCTATAAATTAAGAAAATCGTGCAAAACGAAGTTACAAATAAGATTTCAGAACTTGCAGAATCAGTATTATCAATAACTGATTTCTTTCTTGTTGATGTTGAGATCAAAGGTGGAGATACCCCCGAAATTTGGGTATCGATAGATGCCGAAGATCGCGGCGTGAACATGGATGAGTGTGCGGAAGTTAGCAATGAGCTGAGTTTTTTGATGGATGCTCATGATGTTTTTTCTGGCACATATCGCATTAATGTTTCATCGCCGGGATTAAGTCGGCCGCTGGTAGATCGTCGTCAATATCCTAAAAATGTAGGACGTAAAGCAAAGTTTAAGTTTAAAAAAGACGGTGAATACACTAAGGTTGAAGGAACTTTGAAAGAAGTTGACGATGACCATGTTGTTGTTGGCATAGATGATGATTCAACTAAGAAAATTTTATTTGACGACCTGGTAGAGACAAAAATAATTCCTTCATTTAAATAATTTTAAGCAGACAGGAGCTAACTGATGTCAAACGATATTTCAAAACAGATTATTCAATCTTTTGCCGAGATTGCTAAAGACAAAGATATTGATAAGGATCTTCTTCTATCTATTCTAGAAGATGTTTTTCGAACCATGATTCGCAAAAAATATGGTTCTGATGAAGCTTTTGAAGTTATTTTAAATGCTGATCGTGGTGAAGTCCAGATTCTTCATATTCGCGAAGTTGTTCCGGAAGAGGAGCTTACCGATGGAGTGCAGGAGATTACATTGGAAGAAGCCCAAGAGCATGATCCCGATCTAGAGCTCTATGATGAGTTTGCGCAGGAGCTTGATATTCGTGATTTCGGACGGCGCGCTGTAATGATGGCGCGGCAGCAGTTGGCACAACGTATTCGTGAAATAGAGAAAGATAACGTATTTGAAGAGTATTCCGACCGTGTTGGGGAAATTGTCCTGGGTGATGTTTACCAGATTCGAAATCATGAGATGCTGGTGAATCACAATGGTGTAGAACTTACTTTGCCCAAAGATGAACAAATTTATAAGGATCGTTATCACAAGGGCGATACTATCCGTGCTGTTGTAAAGGAGGTTAAGCGTCATCACGGCAACCCATCGGTAATTATATCGCGTACTTCCCCGCTTTTTTTAGAAAGGTTGTTTGAAAATGAAATTCCAGAGGTTTTTGACGGAATTATTGATCTTGAACGTATTGCTCGAGAACCAGGTGATCGATCAAAAGTTGCCGTAATTTCGCACGATGAGCGAGTAGATCCCGTGGGGGCATGTGTGGGGATGAAAGGAGTTCGTATCCATGCAATTGTGCGTGAGCTCCAAAACGAAAATATTGATGTCATCAATTATACCGATGACAAGCATGAATTTATTAAGCGGGCACTGCAGCCTGCAAAGGTATTAAGTGTTGAGTTAAGTGATGACGGTGAACATGCAAAAGTATTAGTTCCGGCAGATGAAGTTTCAAAAGCCATTGGAAAGGGAGGAGTAAATATTCGACTCGCTTCTAAACTTACCAACTGTGAAATTGATGTTTATCGCGAAGTGGAGGAAGAGGATGATATTGATCTCGGAGAATTTGAAATCGATTTTGGTCCCGATGTTATCGAAAAACTCCACGAAATTGGCTGTGACACTGCAAGACAAGTATTAGAACTGGATGAGGAAGAAATCGTTCGGCGTACAGAAGGTGAAATCACCGAAGATGAAGCTGAACGCATTATCGATATTATTGCATATGAATTTGATGATGAAGAATAATTGAACTTACATTTCCAAGAATCCTGTTTTACCTTATACTAAAGGTTCCCGAATAGAGTAACAGATAATAACGAACGTACTTTTTCAGAAACAAATATATATGTCCAAGAAGACAAGAAGATTATTCAAAGTTGCATCTGAATTTAATGTTTCTACCACCTCTATAGTAGATTCATTATCAGATGAAGGCTTTGATGTTGACAATAAACCAAATTCCAAGATTACGCCTGAAATGTATGAGGCGCTGGAAGAGGTTTATGGTGTTGATAAAGCAAAAAGCAAAGAGCACAAAAAGGCAAAAGAGGAGTATGAAAACCGCCGGAATCAAATTCGTGCAAGTCGTAATCAAAGTGTTTCTGTAGAAGATTATCTTGAACCCCTTGAGGATGAGGATTTACCTATTGAGCCTCAGGAAGAGGAAGAAATAGAGGGCATCAAACCGAAAGATGAAGAAGAGCCTGAAGAGGAAGTTGAGGAAGAACCCGAAAAAGTTGATGCTTCTGAAGAAGATCAGGCTGAAGATGTGGATGAGTCTGATGAAGAAGAGGTAGAGGCTGAAGACGATTCCGAAAAGGAAGATCAGGATGAGGAAGAAATTGAAGAACCCCAGGAAACGGTAGAAGCTGAAGAAAAAGATGAGGTTGAGGAAGCTGAGGATATCTCAGAAGAAGAACCTGATGAGGAGGATGTTGAAGAGGTAGAAGATGACTCTGATGAAGAAGATCATGATGAAGACGAGGATGATGATTTGGACGAAGATGAAGAAGATGACTCTGATGAGGAGGAAGATGAAGAAGATGACTCTGATGAGGAGGAAGAAGATCATGATGAAGACGAGGATGATGATTTGGACGAGGATGAAGAGGATGACGAAGATGACGAACAAGAACATGGTGTAATTCGGGGACATGCCGGCCGATTGAAGGGGACTAAAGTCGTTGGAAAGGTTAAGATTGATGAAAGCAAGCCTAAGCGACGTAAGAAGCGTAAGCGCAAGAAGGATCGCCAGGAAGATGATGATTCAAATAAAAAATCCGGCAAACGAAACAAGAAGAAAAGCAAAAAGAAAGGTAAGAAGAAGCGACGTAAACGTGGAAGTCGTGTTGATGAGGAAGATGTAGAACAGAAAATGAAAGAGACGCTGCAAAAAATGCAGTCGTCCGAAACAGTTGGTAGCAAACGCCAGAAACGTCGCCGCCAACGAAAAGAGGAACGTGAGGAAGAGGAGCAACTGCAGCAGGAGCTCGAAGAGCTTGAAGATCAAATTATTGAAGCCACTGAGTTTATTACAGTTAGTGATTTGGCTGAACTAATGGATGTTAAAGCCAATGATGTGATTACAACCTGTATGGACCTTGGCATGATGGTATCTATCAATCAGCGATTGGATGCTAGTACAATTGAACTTGTCGCCGAAGAATATGGCTATGAAGTTGAATTTGTTGATGCCGATGATGCCATTGAGGAAATTGAATTAGAAGAAGATGATCCCGAGGATCTTGAGCCTCGAGCACCTATTATTACGGTAATGGGGCATGTTGATCATGGAAAAACTTCTTTGCTTGATTATATCCGTAAATCACAGGTTGCTGAAGGTGAGGCTGGTGGTATTACCCAACACGTGGGTGCTTATGAAGTAACGACTGATGACGGCCGTCCTATTACATTTCTTGATACGCCGGGTCACGAAGCCTTTACCGCAATGCGTTCGCGTGGTGCCCAGGCAACAGATATTGTTATTCTTGTAGTTGCAGCTGACGATGCGGTGATGCCGCAAACAATCGAGGCCATTAATCACGCTAAAGCTGCGGGTGTTTCGATTATTGTTGCGATTAACAAGATGGATAAACCCGGTGCCAACCCCGATAAAATTAAGCAGCAGCTTGCTGAACATGATGTAATTGTTGAGGAGTACGGTGGTACGAATCAGGTTGCAGAAGTATCAGCTAAAACAGGTGAAGGTATTCCTGAATTGCTTGAGAAAGTTCTTATTGAGTCTGAACTGATGGAATTGAAAGCCAATCCTAATAGAAATGCTGATGGAGTGGTTCTTGAGGCTCGAGTTGATAAAGGAAAAGGTATTGTTTCAAATATTCTTGTACAGAATGGTACGCTTGAAGTTGGTGATCCATTTGTAGCCGGACCATGCTTTGGTCGTGTACGTGCTATGGAGAACGAGCATGGAGAACGGATTGAGTCTGCAGGACCTTCTACGCCATTGCAGTTAACCGGAGTTGATGATATCCCTCAAGCCAGTGATAAGTTGGTTGCCCTTGATGATGAGAAGAAGGCCAAAGATATTGCCAATC
>CAYNKF010000207.1:0-4883 GCA_964397705.1 uncultured Balneolaceae bacterium
CGGTTAGTTTACTCTGGGCAAACATTGCAGCGGTCATAAGTAGTACAAAGCCGGCCACTTGGTCGCCTAAAAAGGGTACGCTAAAGGGAAGGCTTAAAATATAATCTGGTGCCGATAGATCACTGGCCCAAAGGAATTCCTGCTGACGAATCATAATGGAGTTCTGGAAGAAACGCCAAAGGGTAATAAGAATTGGTAACTGCAACAGGTTAGGTAAACAGCCGCCCAGAGGATTTACTCCCTCCTCCTTGTAGAGCTTCATGGTAGCCTTCTGCTGTTTCTCAGGATCATCCTCATATTTCTCCTTGATCTCCTGCATTTTGGGTTGCAGCTCTTTCATGGCTGCCATACTGCGATAACTCTTTTTGGTTAATGGATAGAGTACCATTTTTATTAGTATCGCGAAGAGGATGATAGCAAATCCGTATCCCATATAATTGTCAACAAAACCAAAGTATGGAATAACTAGATACTCAACGATTGGATCCGATAACCAGCTAAGCCAGCTGTAGCCAGTATCAACCATGCCGTATGTAGTTCCATCATAATCTTGCATAGCATAATAAGCTAGTGGACCCACGTACATGTGAAAAGAAGCCGTACCCTGTTGTGAAATATCTGTGGTAATAAATGATCGGTATCGGTGTTCGGTTGTTGAAAGATCTGTTTCGCCACTCTGTTCGCCTACAAGATGAGCGCCTTCTGTTGTATTATTCGTTTTTATGATTTGAGCAAAAAACTTGGTCCGCGTAGATACCCAATCAATTGTGCCATTATAATCTTGGGTATTGCGCCCGGCTTCGCTTAGCTTGAGCTGTTCCATCTCACCACCGGTATATACATAGGCCGAAGCATAAGTAGCTTCGGTAGTAGCTGGATTTTTTTCAGTAAAGTTCAGGGGAGATTTCCACCCAAAGTCAAAATTGCCACCAATGACATTCCTTTCAATTCCTTCAAATTCAACGTCCAGTTTTATTTGATGGGAATCTCCGAAAAGAGTATAGGTGTAAATAAGACGTTTATCATCACTGATATTCAGTGCATATTTAACTTCTGTGCTATCATCTTCGCCAATGGAAAGGGTATCGCCAGAAGTAACCTGTTCAAATACAAGATTGTCAGTTTCTACGTTATAATTTTCATTGGTAAGGAATCCTAGTGAGTATGCTGATTCGGTAGTATCCTTTATCATTTGAACCGGCTTATGATCCCATGTTTCGTAGTCTTTAAAAATGATCTTTGATGGGCCGGCACCAACGTTAGTAAAAGTGGCGTTAAACAGGGGGGAATCCACGACTATTTTTGTGGTATCATCAAGACTGGCTTCAGAAAACATACCCATTTCTGGCTGTTTCTCCTGATCCTGTGTTAGGCGGGGTGTTGTATCCTCATCCTCATCTTGTTGAGGCTCTTCCTGCTGTTGGGCAAGGTCCTCTGGCTGCCCCCGTTCTTGTTGCTGGGTATCAGCTTGAGCAGCAGCTATACTATCTTGACGAGCTTGCTCAGCCTGTCGTTGCTGGAGTTCCTGTTCTGATGGCATGGAATAGTAGGTCCATGCAACCATTACTAAAAATATTAAAATAAATCCGGTTATGGTGTTACGATCCAAAAGAAATCCTCGGTCTTGTATTATTAATTATTTTTTTTGCTCCGGCACAGGGTCATGGCCTCCTTTGCTCCAGGGATGACAGCTTCCAACCCGTTTTATGGTGAGCCATAATCCTTTGAGTGCACCATGTTTTCGAAATGCTTCGATACTATACTGGCTGCAGGTTGGATGGTATCGACAACTGTTGGGCATCCATGGAGAAATAACTAATTGATATAAGCGGACGAGTCCTATAAAGAGATACTTCATGAATGGCCGGGAGAAGTAGTAGAGAGTTGATCTCGAACTTTGCTTAGCAAAGCTATTATATTTTGTTCCACATCAGTGTAGTTTGCATCTGTCGTTTTTGCCATCAATGCTCCATGAAACATTTTGTCGGCATTTTCAATAGGTTCAGATAAGATGTTCTGATGACGTCGATATGCTTCTTTAAGGAGCCGCTTCATGTGATTTCGTTTGTTTGCTTTTCCCAAGCTTTTTTTGACGACAAATCCCATAAGACAGCCGGAAGAATCTGATTCCAAAATCTTAAACCGCAGATCAACAATAGTATTGCGGATAGTTTTTGCATCTTGTTCAAAGAGACGCTGAAAGTTCTTCCGACCCCTTAATATTTTGGCTCTGGGCAAACTTTCGTCAATACCAGAGCTAGAAATATCGTTATTTCGGTCCTTTTTCATCACTAATGGTAATGCTGTGACGTCCTTTTTTGCGACGCTTCTTCAACACCTTTCTTCCGTTCTTGCTACTGTTGCGCTTACGGAAACCATGCTTAGATTTACGCTTCTTGCTGCTTGGTTGGTAAGTACGTTTCATTGTTACAAATTGGTTTGTGAAAATTCGATTCTTTAAGAGACTCCTAAAATAAAAATAAAATTAGACAATAAGAACCCTAAATTATCGGTTACATTAAGGTGTGTGGGTAATGGTATAATTTTCAAAAATACCTGATCTGCCGTTAAATAATTTGAACAGGCACTGCGTAAACTGTAACTTTCACAAATCACAAAAATTGCACGAGACCCGTAATATTTTATGTTCGATACATTAACCGAAACGGTTGGAGATGTTTTAACTTCCATTTTTGGTACCAAAAGCGATCGCGACCTCAAGAAGATCTGGCCTATCGTTGAAGAAGTAAATGAGCACTACGAGGGCATGGACCAACTTTCTGATGAGGAACTGAAGCAAAAAACAGAAAAGTTCCGTCAGAAAATAAGGGAAGCCACTGACGAAATAGATGAAGAAATAGAGTCGTTAAAGGATACCCTCAACAGCGATGAGGAGTTATCCGTTAATCGCCGCCGCGAACTTGCCGAAGAGTTAGATGAACTCAAACAAGAAAAAACCGATACAATTGAAGATGTATTGGAAGAAATTCTGCCTGAGGCATTCGCCGTGATGAAGGACACCTGTCGTCGGTTCTTGGGCGAAAAATGGATGGTTGGCGGTAATATGAATGAATGGAGCATGGTGCCCTATGATGTTCAGATTGCCGGCGCTATTGCAATGCACCAAGGTAAAATTGCTGAAATGAAGACCGGTGAGGGTAAGACGCTTGCAGCCATTATGCCGGCATACCTGAATGCCCTTAGCGGCCGCGGCGTACATATTGTCACGGTGAATAATTACTTGGCTAAACGTGATGCCGAATGGAATGAGCCTTTGTTTAACTTTCACGGCCTTGAGGTAGATTGTGTTGATCTCTACGATCCAAACTCTGAGCCGCGGCGTAAGGCATACCAGGCGGACATTACCTATGGAACCAATAATGAGTTTGGGTTTGATTATCTGCGCGATAACATGGTGATTAACTCTGAACAGTTGGTCCAGCGCGATCACAACTTTGCCATTATTGATGAGATTGACTCTATTCTTATTGATGAGGCCCGAACCCCCTTAATTATTTCTGGTCCGGTGCCCGAAGATACGCAATCTGAAAAGTACGAAGAGCTTAAGCCGCGGGTTGAGTCTTTAGTTAGCGCCCAGAAAAAATTGGTGGCTAACCTTGTTAAGGAAGGCCAGGAGCATCTTGAGGAAGGTAATAGAGAGAAAGCTGGTCTGGCCCTGTATCGTGCCCAGCGTGGATTTCCAAAAAATAAGAAGTTCCGAAAGATGATGCAGGTTCCTGAAAACCAGAAGTTGGTTCAGGAAACGGAAGCATTTTATCTGCAGGATAATGCACGGCGCTTGCCCGAAGTTGACAAGGTACTCTACTACTCGGTGGATATGAAAATGAATAACATCGAGATGACTGAAAAAGGGCAGGATTTTATCACAAAAGCCGATGAGGATGAAGAGTTCTTTGTGATACCCGATCTCGGAACGGAGACCACCGATCTCGATGAGGAAATGGATGAGCTTCGGGAAGAAAGGATTCAAGAAATTGAAGAAAATGATGAATGGAGTGACGAATATAAAGAAGAAAAAATTGAAGAAGCCAAGCAAGAGGTAGCCCAAAAACGCGAAAAACGATTAAATGAGTTGCACCGCTTGTTTGCTGAACGCAGTGATCGTATTCACACGGTAAATCAGTTACTTAAAGCCTACACGCTATTTGAGCGTGAAGAAGAATACATTGTTCAAGACGGTAAGGTTCAGATTGTTGATGAGCACACCGGTCGTGTACTTTCAGGCCGACGTTATTCTGATGGACTCCACCAGGCTATTGAGGCCAAGGAGAATGTGAGTGTTGAAGCTTCCACGCAGACGTATGCAACCATTACGCTGCAGAATTATTTTCGCATGTATAACAAGCTGGCGGGGATGACCGGTACGGCAGCCACCGAAGAGGGCGAATTTAACGAAATTTACGATCTCGATGTCGTTATCATTCCTACTAATGAGCCGGTAATCCGGGATGACAAAGAGGATCTTGTTTTTAGAACTAAGCGAGAAAAATATAATGCGGCTATTGAACGTATCCGTGAATATCACGAAAAAAAACAGCCGGTGCTTGTGGGTACCACCAGCGTTGATGTTTCGGAAACGATTAGTCGCATGCTTAAACGTGAGGGCATTCCCCATAGCGTTCTAAACGCCAAACATCATGCTGAAGAAAGTGAAATTGTAGAAAATGCCGGTCAGCCCGGAGCTGTTACGGTTGCTACAAACATGGCCGGTCGCGGTACTGACATTAAGCTTGCGCCAGGTGTTAAGGAGAAAGGCGGACTTGCCATCCTTGGCACGGAACGTCATGAATCTCGAAGAATTGACTTGCAGCTTCGCGGACGTTCCGGTCGACAGGGAGATCCCGGGGAATCACAGTTTTTTG
>CAYNKF010000208.1:0-4882 GCA_964397705.1 uncultured Balneolaceae bacterium
ACGGGGTAAAGCATAAAGTAGAGCTATTGAAGAATGCCCAGCAGCCCCCCTTAACCTGGAAACCAGACGGAGTTGATACCCTCAAATGGCTGTGGGCTTAAATTTTCTATATTTTTTAATAATAGTTGCGTGATAGAAAGAATTTCAGTCACCCCTGATTCTATGCTGAAAACACTCCATTCGATCAGTAAACTTTAAAAAAATATGATGAGTCATACAGCCGAATAAATATAATTACGAAAGCTGTTTTTTGAGTTGCTGAACGGAACGACGTGCACTTTGCACAGCACCGTCCATATATCCGGGATAGTGAGTAGCGGTTTCTGAACCCGAAATTAGAAGTCGATCATTGAGATAGGGTTCTTGAAAGGCTGAGTGCCCGTTGTATTGATGGGGAATAATATTGTTTTCATAATCGGCATAGCTGAAAGGCTCGTCTTTCCAGACTGTCTCGTAATACTGTTTACAGGTCTCGATGTTATCTCCATAAAAACGACGCAATTGTTCCAGAACTAATGACTTACGCTCTTTTTTGGAAACAGTATAATAGGATTCATTCATAAAACCTTTGAGCGCATAAAAGGAATGGGCAGGCTGGGAGTGGTCGTACATTTCGGTAACGGGTCCAACATTACTAAAAATCGTGCCGCTTGAATGATTATTTCGCCAAAATGGTCGTTCAAAAGTAAGAGCAATTTTAAGGGATTCCGCCATCCAGGTGTGAGTATTGCGAGCTATTTCATAGACTTTATCTGGTAGAGAGGGGGTTATGGCAATTGTATCTGCAAGTAACTTTGGAGGCAGGGTACTGACGACGAAATCTGCCTCAAATTGCCCACCAGAGGTGTTAATAGTCAGGCAGGCATTATCTTTTCGGATAGAAGTTACTTTGTTTTTAAACCTTATTTGTTTTTGATCAAGGTGATTTGCCAGAGCATGAATAATCGTATGGGTTCCACCTTCAATACGATAACTGGGTTCCTCATTAGCAGGCAGGTCTACAAGTTGGGGTGGAGAAACGGACATAGGCTCATAATATCCCTTGTTACCCATAAATTGTTCGGTGATATCGATATTCAGTTCCTTAAGCCATTCTATTAAATGTGTATGCTTTTTTCCCAGCCAGGTGGCCCCCATCTCTACTGGCCCTTCGTTTTTTGGAGATAGGGTATGAATGCGTCCACCTAATCGATTACGAGCTTCTAAAATGGTTGCAGAAATTCCTTCTTGTTTTAGCAGATAGGCTGTAGCGAGACCGGATAAGCCTGCACCGAGAATTACAATATTTGGGGAATGCATGAACAATTTTTGTGAGTAAAAAGGCTATGAGCATTGTTTCGAAGAATCAATGACTGTCAAAAACAATGGTAACCAGCAGAATAGTTTCTTCTTTGACACTGTAAGAAAAAGGTTGCCCGGCGTTCAGGTAAAGCCAATCATCTGGTGTCAAGGTTTTTGCTGTATGATCAATGTCAAAATATATTTCTCCTTTCAGACATAAGACCGATATTTCACTATTAACCGAATGCTCTTCAACCGTTTTGCCTTTGGGCAGAGCCATACGGATAACCTCCATGCGCTCGGTTTTTACCAACGCATACGAACTATCTATATCTAACTCTTCGCGCAGTGATTGCAGGTTGATCGGGTCTCCCGGTTTTACATGTCCGTAAGTCATAGTCAACCTCCGTTCGTTTGGTTAGGATTCATACAAACAATCTAATTAGAAAAACCGAACGGAAAAAGAAATGTGGAAAGGATTGAGGTATTTTAAATAAAAACTCAGGAACTGTCTTTCGGTTTCTTCATTACCACGTAGATATCTCTCCCGACCCCCTCTTCTGAACTTATGAGTGAAAATCCTGCTTTCGTAAGTTCTTCGGTGACCGTTTCTATTGTTACTCCATGGTGGCTGCCGGATGCTCGTTCACCCGGATCTGCTTCGGATCCACGCGGCTTAAAATCAATAATGGCTAATCGTCCACCGTCTTTAAGAGATGTAAATAGGCTGCTATTAAAGGTTTTGGGATTCGTAATATGATGGTAGACGCGTCGCAAAAAGATGGCATCACAACACTCTTCCGAGAGATTGGTTCGATCAGAATGGCCCTCGATCACAATTACATTACTGTTGTCAGTATTTGCAACAGATTGTTTTAATTCCTTAACTGATTCTGTTCCCAATTCGGTACTGTATATGGTACCTTCAGAACCGATATGTTGGGCGATAGCCAGCGTTTGCTCACCGTCTCCGGCTCCAATATCAGCAACGACTGATCCACTCTTGATATCAAGAGCATCAATCAACCAATCGACGTCGGATTGATTTCCCGGCGCTTGGGCACAGGAAAGAGAAGCTGTCGCCAAAAGCACCATAAAAATGATGTATCCGCGTTTTATAAGCTTAGTAAAATTAAGAGCTGCCATTATCCGTAAAATTTAATTCCTCTTGAAAAGCAGTATAAAGCAATGTGTTGTTTAATACCAACGCTAGTGACTTAAATTAGATTATTTCTGTTAAAAAATAGTGATCTCCCTTATATTCATCCGCTACTTTATTAGAGAGTAATTATATAACTTAGATCAGCACTTTTTTAAAAAAAACGAATAATGACTTATACGTTTTGGGATTTTCTGCAGCTTATTGGGGCCTTGGGAATTTTTATTTACGGGATGAAGGTGTTCAGCGATGGCCTTCAGAAAGTTGCAGGTAATAAGCTTCGGGCTATACTCAAAGGGATGACCAGTACGCGGTTCAGAGGGCTTCTTACCGGCTTTGCTACTACATCAATTACCCAGTCATCGTCTACTACGACCGTAATGGTGGTGAGCTTTGTAAATGCCGGGTTAATTACATTTTTGGAATCAACAGGCGTTATAATGGGAGCCAATATCGGTACAACCGTTACCGCCTGGATGATCTCCATTTTTGGGTTTAAGATGCAGATTACATCGGTCGCCATGATGTTAATTGGTGTCTTTTTTCCTTTTATCTTTTTCGGCAAGGAGAAACTGCGTAATCTTGCAGAAGCGATGATCGGATTTGGTATTTTATTTATCGGGCTTGATTTTATCAAAAATGGGGTGCCCAATATCCAGGAAAACCCGGAAATGTTTATGTTTTTGGATCAGTTTACTGAGTTTGGTTTTGCCTCTATTGTGATTTTTGTCATTGCCGGAACTATCCTCACTTTAGTTACTCAGTCATCTTCGGCAGCCATGGCAATTACCTTGGTGATGTTATTCGAGGGGTGGATAGATTTCCCGATAGCAGCCGCGATGGTGTTAGGCGAAAATATTGGAACGACAGTTACTGCCAATATTGCTGCTGTTGTAGGCAATGTGTATGCTAAACGGGCAGCCCGGTTCCATTTCGTATTTAACATGTTTGGAGTAATCTGGATGATGGTTTTGATTGACCCGTTTTTGATGGGCATTGATTCGTTGATGAGCTATTTTGTACCTGAATCAGGATCTATTCTTCATGCGACAAGCCAAATTGGGCGGGCAAATGCTACACTGGCCCTTTCGCTTTTTCATTCGGTTTTTAATGTACTCAATGTGTTATTGCTCGTTGGATTTGTGCCTTATATCGTTCGTCTCGTGGAAAAGTATCAGAAGGAAGAAGAGGATACCCAGCATCGATTACAATACATTTCTTCTGGAATGATGTCTTCTCCCGAGTTATCGATGTCACAAGCACATAAAGAGATTCAACTTTTCGCGAAGCTGATCGAGAAGATGCACTTTAGCATGCAGGGTTTATTATTTAATAAACAGAACCGGCAGGATCAGTTTTTAGAAAAAATTGAAAAGCGGGAAGGCATTACTGATAATATTGAGCTTGAGATTGCAGAGTATCTCACTAAAATTTCCAGCTATAACCTTACTGAAGATGCCACACGTCGTATTCGTGGGATGCACAGCATGATTAATGATCTTGAACGAGTGGCGGATATCTACTTCCAGATGTCTAAAACCTTTGAGCGAATGCAAAATGAGGGACGAGAACTTCCTGAATCTGCAATGGATAAGCTAAATGAGCTGCTTGATTTAATTCACGATGCCATTCGCAATGTGCGAGAGAATCTGGATAAAGATATAGGAGAGCTTGATCTTGACAAATCAATTGCTATCGAAGATGCTATTGATGATTGTCGTGATGATTTACTGGAATTTCATTACTCTCAGCTCGAAAAAAACACCTATTCCAATGAGGTGGGATTTGTATTCCTTGATTACCTGAATCGATTAGAAAAGATTGGCGATCATCTCTTTAATGTGAACGAAGCACTTGCCGGTGTAAAGGTAAAAGCCGCATATGAAAGAGTAATCGAAGAAAGAGGATGATACGGTCTTCAAACCAGCATAAATTTTGCTTATCTTTGGCGACTGGTAACAGCACTACTGAATACAGATAATGCGGCCATGTAAATAGGCCCATACACTTAACCTGTGAGAATCGGATATTTTGTGTTTATTTGTATTCGATCACACAAACAATTAATACCAAAGATTAAGAAACGACTGAATGAGCTCGTATAAGCCGGAAGATATTGAATCCAAATGGCAGCAGTATTGGCAGGAAAACAAGACTTTTAAAACACCGGAAGAACACGACAAGCCTAAATACTATGTGCTGGATATGTTTCCCTATCCCAGTGGATCGGGCTTGCATGTGGGGCATCCGGAAGGGTATACCGCAACCGATATTTTGGCCCGTTACAAACGGATGAATGGCTTTAACGTCTTGCATCCCATTGGATGGGACGCTTTTGGGTTACCTGCTGAGCAGTATGCAGTGAAAACCGGGACGCATCCCCGGGAAACAACCCAAGAAAACGTAGACCGCTTCCGTGAGCAACTCCAGGATCTGGGCTTC
>CAYNKF010000209.1:0-4877 GCA_964397705.1 uncultured Balneolaceae bacterium
TTCGGTGGTCATTAAAAACCGGTCCTCAAGCGGGGTTTGCAAAGTATACCCCAGTGCCGCTAACCCGCGTGGCACAATGCTTACTTTAAGCACGGGATCGGTATGCTCCAAATACCAACCCACGATGGCATGACCCGATTCGTGATAAGCCACGATCTCACGCTCTTTGGGACTAATAAGCTTATTCTTCTTCTCCAGTCCAGCAATAACCCGCTCAATAGAATCCTGAAAATCTTCCATCTCAACAGCATCCTTCCCACGTCTTGCTGCCATCAAGGCTGCTTCGTTACAGAGGTTGGCAAGCTCTGCTCCAGCAAATCCAGGCGTTTGAGAAGCAAGAAGTTTTAAGTCAATGTCATCAGAAAGTTTAAGATTTCGCGTATGTACTTTAAGCACCTCAACACGTCCTCGAAGGTCCGGTTTATCGATAACTATCTGCCGATCAAACCGGCCTGGCCTAAGTAGTGCGGAATCCAGTACATCCGGACGATTCGTAGCAGCCAATATGATAACTCCTTTGTCAGTATTGAACCCATCCATTTCGCTAAGAAGTTGGTTCAATGTATTCTCACGCTCGTCATTTGATCCCATCTGCATTCCCTTGCCACGACTTCGACCAATAGCATCAATCTCATCAATAAATATGATGCAGGGCGCTTTTTCCTTGGCCTGTTTAAAGAGGTCTCGGACACGAGCCGCCCCAACCCCTACAAACATTTCAACAAAATCCGAACCACTTAAACTAAAGAAAGGTACATCCGCTTCACCTGCCGTCGCTTTAGCTAATAGGGTTTTACCGGTTCCGGGGGGGCCTACAAGCAATACACCTTTAGGCAAAGTACCGCCAAGTTTAGTAAATTTTTGCGGGTTTCGGAGAAACTCAACAACCTCTTCCACTTCTCCTTTTGCTTCTTCAAGGCCTGCAACATCTTTAAAAGATACTTGGTTTTCAGCCTGCTTATCGTACAGAGAAGCCTTATTTTTACCAATGCTAAGTACCTGTTGTCCCGGATTCATTCTACGGAAAATGTAAATCCAAAAAATAATAGCCAGTCCAATTGGTATCAGCCATATAAGAATTCCACTGAACCAATCCTCTTCAATTTGCACATCATATGCTACATCATGGTCGTCTAATATAGGCCGAATGTCATCACCCGCAAGCATAATGCTTGTAAATCGGTTACTTTGTGGATCAGATGAAAGCGCCCATTCATTTTCATCCTCTGCTACCGGTTTTATAATTCCATCCTCTACAGCTTTTTCAGTGTATTCACCATTTATATAAGCGCCGTTTTTAATGGTAATTTCTTCTACATACCCCTTTTCAACATACTCTAGAAAGGTGCTATACTTTATTTTATTTCCTGAATCAGGATTCATGAAGTAAAACTGAATCCCCAGTAGTACGAGTAATAAAATTACATATATCCATATAGGGAACTTTGGAGTACTTTCAGTTCCTTTTAAGGGAGTTTTCGAGTCTCCCTTTTTCCCTTTAGGTTGTTTTTCATTATCAGACATGTAGTAATAGTAATTATTCGTTCAAACAATAAAGTAATATACGGCAAATATTAATGCTCTGCTTACTTGCTTAAATATATAACAGTAGCTAAAAATGTATTATAAAAACAAAGCCGACCACATAAAACGGTCGGCCCAGATAGTTATTTGATAGAATATTTAGTTATTGCTCATCTTCAGGTTCATCAAAAAGAATCATATCTCCTTCTGCCTGCTGCATTTTAACTCCTTCTGCACGGTCAATAACCTTTCCAATAACTGCAAAATCAGAAAATTCATCCGTTAATTTCTCTACATCATCTTCTGGCAAAGTAAACATTAACTCAAAATCTTCCCCTCCATATAGAGCATATTTATCTACATCTTCTTTCATCTCATCAGCTACATGACGTGTTTTTAATGATATCGGGATAGTAGCTCCATAAATATGAGCACCAACCTCGGAGGCATTCGCTAAATGCTTCAATTCACTAACCAATCCCTGCGTGATATCTATCATTGAAGTCGGGATAATGTTAAGTTCATCAAGCTTATCAACAACATCTTTACGGGCAATGGGTACCAGCTGACGCTTGACCACATATTCATATTCATCCAGATTAGGTTGAAAAGTTTGTTGTTGCTCCTGCTCCTCCCAATATTCCTTTTCCCTCATTAAGATCCTGAGGCCTGCAATTGCACCACCTAAGTCACCGGTCACACAAATTGCATCATCCTTTTGCGCTCCCTTACGATAGGTAATCACCTCTTTCGGCACTTTACCATAACAGCTAATACTTGCACTCAAAATTTGATGAGAGGCAGTTAAATCGCCTCCAACAATTTGAAATTCAAAATCCTTAGAAGCTGCTTCAATCCCTTTATAGATTTCCTTCAGCATATCCACTGAAAGTTTATTGGGAACAGCCAGATTTACTAATACAACCTCCGGAGAACCGTTCATAGCATAAACATCGCTGACAGCTGCAGTAGCAATCTTATAACCCAGATGGTGCAGTGGAAAATAGGTGAGATCAAAATCGACTCCCTCCATAAATGTTTCGGAAGTCAATAATTGGTAGTTATCTCCATCTTCCAGGACTGCAGTATCATCCCCGGAACTTTGAAGAACTGATGGTTTTTCAAAAGTGGCATGTTCCATTAGCTCATCGATAAGTTGGGTACGGCCAATGGATTGGATTGAACGAAAAGAATCTTTGTCCATAATATTTAAATAAATAAAAAAGGCAGGTACACAAAAGTGTACTTGCCTTTCTTTAGAAAAAGTTAATTGTAAAAATTACTGTTCCTGCTTCGTAGAATAATTAATGCGAAGGGTGCCTGCATCTCTGAGTTCTTCCTGAATATCAGTTACAATACCGAATTCAGTTTCATCATGCACACGTAGTGATACGATAAGACGAGGTTCTTCTTTCAACTTGTCATACATAAGCTGTTGAACAGCACCAACATCATCGATTATAGCATCATCGATCTGAATTTTTGTGTTACCTACTCGGTTACCCTGAAGTTTTTCAGGACCAACATAGATGTAACTGACAAGTCGTTTTTGTTCTATCTTCTCAATATTCTCTGCACGAGTATAATCAACTTGAACCTGCAAGGTAACTTCGCGCAATACTGTTGTCACCATAAAAAAGATGAGCAACATAAATATAATGTCTGGCATAGCCGTAAGCGAAATTGTAGGATCCGACTTTGCAGACTTTTTTTCAAAATGTCCCATAAGTTAAGCTCTTTTATTGGTTGGGCTCTGCGATTGAAATTTTCTTAGGATAGGTATCCTGAATAGCTTGTTGCTGCTCGCTATCATCCTCTAACTGTCCATAGTTTCTCCCAAATTGTGCTTGGGCCGCTTGATTACGTAATTCGGCATAAGCACCCATTACCTCATCAAGCATATCAATATAAACGTTATACGGGGTTTCTCTATCCGTTTTAATAGATACAATAGCTTTATCCGGTGAATCGGATAATTCAGGATCTTCCCCTCTATTTGTGATAAAGGCTTTTACCTTCTGTTTTACTTGGTTTACCGGGGTTGGTTCTTCATCCATCAATACCATACCCTGAGAGTTCACCAAAATATTCAAAAGGTTTCGCTCTTTAATGGGTGGGGGCTCCTGATTTTCTTCAGGAGCAGGTGGAAGTTGAAGCCCGATTCCGGTATCAACATCTATCGTTGTGACAAGTAAGAAGAAGATAAGCAGCAAGAAGGCTATATCAGCCATTCCGGCACCACCTATTTCCGGTTCTTCTCGATCTCTTTTATTATCAAACATCGCTTCGCTGTTTTGAAAGAATTATATATTTAATGTGGTTCGCATACCGGTAAGCGCTATGAGCAGAACCATAGCTCCCATCATGAACAACATGGTTCCAATAGCAGCCTCTGTTACTGTACCAGCAATACCATATGCGATACCGAAGACAACGAAAGGGACAATCATCGTAATGATTTTTTTAATATCCTGCTTACCCTTCATTACACTTCTGATACCGGAAACGATCATGCCCAGTACTCCTAGTCCAATTAATCCTAATCCTAGTCCTAATGCTATATTTACAATCATAATATTTGTACTCTAATTAAATATGGGTGAAAGTATTGATTTCCCGGATCGTTATTCTGAGTCTCCAGAAGTATCAACTATCTGTTCACCTTCTTTAAGCATTACAATAGAATCGATCAGGGTAATTGAGCTTTCTTCCATTTCTGAAATAAGTCGATCAATTTTGGATACACAATAGTTGTATCCTACCTGAAGGATAATACCTGCAAGCAGACCTGCAGCAGTTGTTAGAAGCGCAACCTTAATACCACCAGCTACAAGAGTAGGTGAAATGTCACCTGCCTGCTCAATAGCATCGAATGCCTGAATCATACCTACAACCGTTCCAAGGAAGCCGAGCATTGGTGCAATGGCAATAAACAGAGAGAGCCACACAAGTCCCCGCTCAAGGAAACTCATCTCAATTGAACCATATGACGATATGGCTTTTTCTGCTGCTTCAACACCTTCATCGACGCGCATTAATCCAGCTTGGAATACAGAAGCTACAGGGCCTCTTGTTTCTGCACAAAGTTCTTTGGCTGCTGGTACGCCGCCTTCTTGAAGGGCTTCCTGTACATCAACAATAAATTTACGTGTATCAATATCAGCTAAGTTCAAGGTAATAATTCGCTCCAAGAAGATAGCCAATCCAAGAATTAGGGCGACAAGGACCGGCCACATGAACCCACCCTCATTACCTTCGTTAAATTTTTCTACGAGAACATTAAAAAATCCTTGGTCTACTCCTGCTTGAAGGAAAAAGAGAGCTATAGACGATGTCATACGATTACTCCGATT
>CAYNKF010000210.1:0-4833 GCA_964397705.1 uncultured Balneolaceae bacterium
AGCATCATTGACCTTTGTTATCTCCGCTATTTTTTATCTTGTTTAGCAAATAGGCTTTAAATTCATAATCTGCCTGGTAAATCTTCATAACCTTATCAATGGGTAATATCTCCTTGAATTTATTGTTGTATTCTTTTAACAATTCGGCTTTATGCATTTCAAATTTGATGTAATCATCCGCTAGTTTTTGCAATTCTGAATCTGAGAGTTCACCTGTATGATTTAAATAATAGTTGAATCTCTTTTTCCATTTGGAGATGATTTTGTTTTTCTTCTCCCAGTATGTATTATAAACAGGCCAGAATTTTTCAGCTTCATTAGGGGTAAGACCAATTTTTTCTGTGAAAAAAGCTATTTTTTGAGCTTTGATTCGCATTTACTTTTTTCTCATTATAAAGTTCATCAAAGGTAAGATCACTGATACGATTAGGCGGAGTTCCAGACTCTGTCAGCAACTGCTCGATTCGTGAGCCAAATGGCTGCAAATAAGGAAACACAATGGTCCCGGTAGAAGGCTCCAACACCATTGTACTAAAATCAATCTTATTGTCTGGATTTAATGCGCCCTGCTGATCAACACGGTCGAGCCCCAAATCCTGTAGTAAAATTTGATCCCGTTGGGGTAGCGAACTGCTCGGTACATTTTGCTCGGTATACTTGATGTCAAGCTCTAAGCCATCCTGTGTTAAATTATTCGCTCCCAATGAGTACACATTTTTCATCATCAAATCCCACAAAATATTTGAGGTCGTCACCGTTTGGGGCCGTAAAAGCTTTAAATACATGCGATCATTGCCACCCTGGCTGACATCTCCCACACTTATGGTTTCACCAGTCTGAGGGTCGCGATACTTAAAAGAAACAGCCAATGCCTGCCGCGAACCTAAATTCCGTTTGATAGATACATAACCCAGATTTCGATCAAGGCTGTAATCAGCTCCCTCCTGTAATGGAACAAAATATCCTTCTACAAAAGTAGTGGCGTCAACGCCAAAACTTTCCGCTGATACCCCCTGCGCAGGATCACGATACTGAGCAAGTGTATCCTCATTAAATACATCCTGATCTTCATTCGGTGGCATAAACGTACTGTCAGGATTTTGCACTACCCCCAAGTCTCCCAGTGCAATCGCCTGACGTTCTCCCTCTTGTGATTGTGATGACTCCCGAAGCACCCATACGTTAACTTCTGTTAACTGTAACGCCTGTCCCTGCTGCTGGGGATTCGAAACGTTATCTTCAAACTCCTGACGAGTGAAAAAATCCAGAAAAAAGTGTTTATCGGATTCATAATCCCCGGGACGAATGGAAATTTTTTGTTCCTGCGCACCACCTGTTATTGTTTCTGTTTTGCTGTCTCCCTCCTGCTGGGATAATACGGACGTTAATTTCAGCGATCCAATTTGAGCCATAGATTTAACCCCAAAAAGAGCACTACCACCACGAATCAACGAATTTCCTGTTTGCATGGATACGTTTCCCAATTCCACACGTTGTAAAATCTCATCCTCATATCCATCATAAACAATGCTCAATCGGTTCATAAAGTCAAAATCACGCTCGGTATCCCAATCGGTTTTTATCGACAGTTTGTCCCCAATAGTACCCTGAATATTTAGCTTCAAACTTTGTTCGAAAGTGGGATCAACCTGCCGCCTTTGATCTTCCGGAATTTCCGGGTTCTCGGTCTTCCGGATAGAGGCCCCCACATTCATATTTGCAGTTCCATTGATGCTTAAGTTAACCTCCGGCTTACCAAAAATAGTGGTAAAAGTTGATTCCTCTCCTCCCGGTATATCAAGATTAAAGTCGAGCAGGCCAGCTTGACGCTGGTCCTCGGTTTGTTGCTCTTGAATTAACCGGTGCCAATTATTTTTTAGATGGCGTTGTTTCGATTGTTCAGCGTACTGCTCAAAACTCATCTGAAAACTAGAAGCCACAGGCATCTCATACAATAACCGCTGACTACTATAAAATCCCATCGAATCGCGCTGCACATAGATCTCCTCTTGAGGCAATTGTATATAAAAAAGCTTGGGGGGGACATCAGGAAAGGGATGCGAAATGGAAGGCAACGTATAAAGCCGGGGCAATGTGTCGGGTTGGACCGGCGTTATACGAAGTGAGTCCTGCTCTGCCTGAGCTATGGTCTGCCCGGGGACCGCCATCATAGCTGCCAAGCAAAAAAATAAAACAAAGGTTGAAAAATTGATTGCTTTGAGCTGCACGAAACCGTTGTAGAATATATTTACATATTATTTCAGTCAGCAAATCTATAGTAGCGGTCTTCTATATACGGCTCCTTGTTTTTATTGAAATGATCGTGTCCCCATGCACTCTGCAGAATTATAATAGATTCCTGCTTTCTATAAAAGTACAAACTCTGGAATTGTAGTCATAATAAATATCCATTTTGTAAAGAACCCATATAGGCCTAATTTTAGGCTTCCTAATTAATCAACGATATGCAATTATTACCCAACAAGTTACAATTAGATATACTTAAGCGGCATATAGGCCCTTTCATCTTCTGTTTTTGTACGCTGATGTTCCTGCTGCTTATGCAATTTCTGATTTTATATATCGATCTGCTCATTGGCAAAGGGTTACCTTTAGGAGTTATTTTAGAGCTTATTATTACCAACCTGGCTTCGATGGTCGTGCTTGCCGTGCCAATGGCTGTACTGGTGGCTTCGCTGATGGCTTATGGTAAAATTACAGAGTTGAATGAATTGACGGCTATCCGTGCTGCAGGTATCAACCCCATCCACGTTATTAATCCTGTTCTGGTGGCATCCATACTTCTCTCCATTTTTCTGATGTGGTTTTCCAATGATATTTTACCCGATGCTAACCAGCGAGCGCGGTCTTTGTTTATTGATATCCGCCTCAAAAAACCCGGTTTTGATCTCAAAGAAAATGAGTTTTACGATGGAATAGACAATTATACCTTCTTAGTTAAGGAGATTACCAACGAATCTGATTCCCTTCGTGATGTAACCATATATCAACATCCCACACGTAATCGTAAAGAAGCTTACATCAAAGCAGAAAGGGGACGGCTTGCAAGTAAACAAAGCGGCCAAACACTCACCCTCTTTCTGAATAATGGATCGGTGCTTCGAAAACTTGATCGCAGACAAAGAGGCAAATTAGTCGATGTTTTTGAAGAGACTAAATTTGATCGGTATCGCATCAGCTTTGACCTTTCGGACTTGGCCTTTTCACGCTCCAATCCCGCTGACCGTTCCCGCAATGATCGTACAATGAATATACAAGCAATGAGCAGCGTTGTTGATTCGCTGAAGAATCAGATAGAAAAACAGAAAAAGCATATCATAAAGAATAAAAATTTTATTTATCCCACCCTTACCAGAATAAATACCGGCAGAAATAAAGAGTCTGAATTAAAACAATCAAAGATCGACTCTGCAGATTCTCCTTACGAAAGTCAATTTTTGGCACTACAACGTTTGGAGTCAAAAAAAGAGCAAGTAAAACTGCACGAAATTAGCTTAATGAAACTGCGCAACTATAAGTCTTTTATTGAAGACATTGTTTCGGATACCCAGTGGCGGTTCGAAAAGATTGCTCAGTACTTGGTCGAAATCCATAAAAAATTTTCTATTCCCATTGCCTGCATTGTCTTTGTCTTACTTGGCGCTCCTATCGGCATGTATACAAAGAAAGGGAATCTGGGATATGCAGCTCTCATCGGGACGGTATTTTTAACCTTCTACTGGATTTCCATTATTCAGGGTGAAAAAATGGCTGACCGCTTATTTATTTCACCATTTACCGGAATGTGGTTATCTGATATTATACTCGGTGCCATTGGACTGATCATGGTAATCAGCATTAGTACTCCTTACAAACTATCAAAACTTTGGAAGCATCGTGACTAAAAAAATTGATCGCTATATCTTTTTTAGGATGTTGACCATCACATTCTTTGTGATGATGGTGCTGATATTCATTTTTATAGTTATTGACTTTTCGGAAAACAGCGAGGATTTCACTGATAAGGGAGCTACTTTTGTACAAATATTTGGAGTTTATTATCTCAATTATATCCCCGAAATAGCCCGCTTAATTATACCTGTTGCCGTATTTATTGCCTGCTTGTATTTAACCGGACAAATGGCTGAGCGACTCGAAATCACCGCTCTGAAAGCAGCCGGCGTAAGCCTGTACCGCCTTATTTTGCCCTATATGGCTTTCGCTTTTTTAATGACAGCCACCATGAGTTACCTGGATGCGTATGTAATTCCCAATTCCAACGAAACACGCATCGCTTTTGAATCGGAATACCTGTCCGGCAAATCGGATAAAGTAGATACAAACCGCATCTTTCGCCAGGAATCAGAAAACTCCATCTTTAAGATAAATTACTTTAATCCCGATAAAGGAACCGGATACCGGGTAGACGTTATAAATTTTGAGGGCGACAGTATCAGTGAAAAGATGTTTATTCAGCGCATGATATGGCAGGAGAAAGGAGAAAAATGGAAGCTCGAAAATGTGCGAAAACAAATCTTCACACAAATGGGATATACTGAAGTGCATGTCGATTCCATGGATACAACATTAAATATTTATCCAAGGGACTTGACACGCAAAACCTCTGATATATACCAACTCACCTATCCCGAAGCTCAAAATTATATTCAATCCATCGAACGCAGTGGTGCCGGCGGGGTAGAATTACCAAAAGTACAGCTCTACGGGCGCTATGCTTATCCCTTTTCGATTATTGTTGTAACTATCGTGGGATTTGCTCTGGCTTCGGTGCGGCGAGCAGGCCCCAAAGGATTCTATATTGCAGCGGGATTG
>CAYNKF010000211.1:0-4821 GCA_964397705.1 uncultured Balneolaceae bacterium
GCCGGTCATGGAGGGCATCTTCAATTTCATCAAAATCTTCCATCGTAGTCGTTCCCATTCCAAACATATAGGGACCGCCATCCACCTCGTTTAGTGGTAAATAAGAGTGAAAGGGAGTAACACTTCCATTAAATAATTTTGCGAGTTTCTCTGCGGATTGTAGCGCCTTTGATCCAAGATCTGAAAAGTCGAGCGGCACAAGTATTTTTATATTTTCCATGATGGTAGTATTTGATTAAAAGCTTTGTTTAAAATACAAAAATATCTTTTTATCTCAGAACCAGCCTTTACGTTTAAAGAAGAAAATCATGATTATGGCAAGGACTCCCATCACGCCGAGTGAGGCAGGGTATCCCCAATACCAGCTAAGTTCAGGCATATTATATGGGCTTGCTCCGGGGTCAAAATTCATCCCGTAAATTCCTGCAACAAATGTTAATGGAATAAAAATAGTGGCAATGATGGTGAGTACTTTCATCACTTCGTTCATCTTGTTGCTTACGTGCGACATATACATGTCATGCAGTCCCAAAATCATGTCCCGGTAATTTTCGATATTGTCGATTACCTGAATCATATGATCATATACATCACGAAGATATATTTTAGTGTTGTCTTTAATAAATTGTGATTCATCTCTGATTGCCGTATTGATGGCATCACGTAGCGGCCAAACCGATTTTCTAAAGAAAATAATTTCACGTCGGATTTTATGAATTTCCTCCAACAGGTGGTCTTCGGGATCTTTCAGCAAATCATCTTCAAGCCGTTCAATATCATCGGCTATATGTTCAATTATATTGAAGTAATAATCTACAACAGTGTCAACTAGAGCATAGGTGAGATAGTCGGTACTGTACTTGCGGATGCGTGACCCTGTTACAGCTAGACGATTCATAATGGGCTTAAAATGATCAGTATCGGTTTCCTGAAACGATAGCACATAGTTTTTTCCCAAGACAATGCTGATCTGTTCGGCCTTGATTTTTTGTTCCTCCTGTGAATAGTAAAGCAGACGAAGGACAAAAAAGATGCAGTTGTCATATACTTCTACCTTGGGGCGCTGGGCAGTATGAACAATATCTTCCTGAATGAGCGGATGAAGGTCAAAGAAATTCCAGATGGATTTCAATTTCTCGGTATCGTGCAGACCTCGGACCTGTACCCACGTTTTTGAAGGCGCATCCAAATAAGGTTGAACCTTTTGGATTTTGTTAATTGGAATATCCTCAAGGTGTTCTTCATCATAATCATGAACGATAATCTTGATCTCATCCATGTGCCGTTCGCCTATATGCTCGATCGTTCCCGGAGCTGTGCCCGGTTTTTTACGATGCCCTGCTTTGCGAAATCGAATGCTTGGCAGCATGTTTGTGATCTTCCCCTTGGTAGCCATATCAGTAAATATTTTATTTAAACAGTAGGATTAATATGGTCAAGCTGTAATCCTAAAACAAGTTGTAAGAGAATATGATCCTAACTTATAAATGTTCCGAACTGTTTCTTTTTCGCAGGATCCAATGGATGATAGGGGGTGCAATAAATATAGCAACAACTATATTTCCTGTATATTGATAGATCAAAACAGCTACCAATATGCATACTAACAGTATGATTAATGAGATTAAATTTGTTTTCTGTTTGATATCCATGCTTTTATGTGGCTTCTATACGCAAGACTTCGAGCGGGGTCTTTTTATAGACGCTGCGGCTGTTAAACATACCAATTAGTATGGTAAGTCCGGTAACAATAAGCGTGCCCAGAATGATAACCCAGAGATTGGGTGTAAAAGTGATATCAAAATAGAAGAAGCCTAACAACCAGGTAGCACCTACCGAAAGAATAAGACCCGTAAGTGCAGATAGAATTCCTAAAAACAGGTATTCCACAGATAGTATTTGGATAATCTGTTTTTTGCTGGCACCGATTGTTCGCAGCAATACGCTTTCTTTGATGCGCTGGAACCGGCTGGTGGCCACCGAGCTAGCAAGAACGATAAGTCCTGTAATAATACTGAATAGTGCCATAAACTGTACGGCAAACGATATTTTATCAATAAACTGGTTAATGGTTTCAAGAATTCGACTCACATCAAGAGCTGAGACATTGGGATATTTTTGAACTACAGCTTGTTGAATAGAGGCTGAAGCTTCTTGATTAGGAGCCCGTGAAACGGTGACATAAATTTGAGGTGCAGGCTCTAAAACGCCCGCTGGGAAGAGCATAAAAAAGTTGGGCTGCACCCGTTGGAAATCCACCTCTCGAATACTTCCCACAACTGCTTCAACCGGTACGCCTTGTACATCAAAGGTAAGGGAATCGCCAATCTCCAGGTTGAGATCCTCGGCAATTTGTTTGGCCGCTGATACAGGAACGCGTCCAGTATCCGGAGCTTGGCCAATCCATTCGCCTTTCAGCAGCGTTTCGGAATCAATGAGAGAGTCACGATAAGTAGATCGGTATTCTCTTCGCAACGCCCAATCGCGGACGTTATTGGTGCTGTCATCATCGATTGCCAGGGTGCTACGTCCACGAAGTGAATCAAGGCGCATCGTCACCATTGGCACATTTTGTAGAACCGGTGCATTATTCTCTACTAAAAGCTGATTGAGTCCCTCATTTTGATCCGGTTGTATATCAAAGAAGATGAGGTTGGGGGCATCATCGCGCGTGGCAAAATCAAGTTCCTCCATCAGCATATCCTGGCTAAAGTATAATGTACTGACGAGCAACATCCCCAATCCAAGTGAAAGCATAAGGGTAGTTGTTTGATTATGTGGCCGATATAAATTTGCCAAACCCTGTCGCCAGACATAAGGCCAGTGTGAAGGGAAGAAGCGACGGATAAGCTTGGTCAATAATTTTGCGACCAGCCAAAGTAATCCAAAGGCAATGATCATTCCGGCCGTAAATAGACCGCCTACCATCCAGTTGGAGGTTAGCAGGGTAGCATAACCCATGACAACCAATGCTATGGCTACGTAAATAATAAATTTCGTCTTATTCGATAATAGTTCTGTAATTGAGCCCTCCATGGTGCGTAGGGCATAGAGTGGAGAGGCTTTACGGAGAGCAAGGAGCGGGAGCAGGGCGAAAGCTAGGGCAACACCCGTGCCGGTAAAAAGCCCGAGTCCAATGGCTAACCAAGAGGTCGTAAGCTCAACATTTACGGGCAGAAAATCACTGAACAGGCCGGGCAGTAAATATTGAACTCCTATTCCAATTGCTGTGCCCGCAAGAGCTCCCAAAAATCCCAAAACAGTCGATTGAATAAGAAAGATACTCATTGTTTGATCAGAGGAAGCTCCAAAACATCGAAGAACGGATGCCGTGCTTATCTTTTGATTGATATACACGTGGATGGAACTTGCCACCCCAATGCCGCCAAGCAGCAGGGCGATAAAGCCGACGAGATTCAGGAATTTACCGAGATTACTGACGGCCTCACCAATCTCTTCACGACGCTCTTCTACCGTTTCTGTATCAATATCAATACCCAGTGCATCTTGCAGTGAGTCGACACGGGCTTCAATGGCGTTCATATCACGCTCATCATTAAAACCAAAGTACTGCTTGTATTCTACACGACTGCCGCGCTGAATAAGATTTGTGGCCTCTAGCATCGATGCGGGAATAAATACGCGCGGACCTATCATAGCAGCCGCTGCAGCTTCGCCCGGAACTTTGGTAATTCCACCTCCGATAGTAAAAGTTACTCGACCCACCTTGATGGAATCTCCGACTTCAATATCAAATTGGGTCAGCAGGGCCTGGTCGACCAAGGCTGTAGTATCTTCTTTAAAAGTTCGGGCTGCTTCTTTCGGGATGGTTTCAAGTGCCCCGTAAAAGGGGAAGTTTCCTTCCAGTGCACGGACGTTGGCCAACCGGGTATTTCCGTTTTTAGGAAATAACACCATGGACGGAAATTCCGTGATGGTAGATTGCTCTCCTCCCAAGGTGTCAAAATATGCGGTGAGAGTATCGGGTGGAGGCTGTTCGGTTTCGATTTCGAGGTCAGCTCCCAGCAGCTCTTTTGACTGATTATTGATCGTATTATTTAGGCTGTCACGAAATGAGGTGATTGCTACCTGTGCCGCCACGCCAATAATAATAGCAGATATATAAACGAATAATCGTTTTTTATTGGATCGGGCATCGCGCCAGGCCATTTTCCATGACCATTTAGAAAAGAATGATGACATAAATGTAATATCTAAAAATCTTATTGAACCTGTTCAACAGTGGCATTGTCAATCCATTCATCCTTGTGGATCCGACCATTTTTAAGTCGGATGATGCGCTGGCACTTCTCAGCCAGTGATAAATCATGTGTCACTAAAACAAGGGTAGTGCCGCGAGCTTTGTTGAGATCAAAGAGCAATTCCTCAATAGTGCCCCCGGTTTCAGAGTCTAGATTACCAGTGGGTTCATCCGCAAAAAGAATCTTGGGTTTGTTGATGAATGCTCGTGCAATAGCTACACGCTGCTGTTCTCCCCCTGAAAGTTGAGCAGGGTAATGAGTCATGCGATCCGCAAGCCCAACTTGGGTAAGTAACTTTTCGGCATCGCGCTGTACCTCAGAAGTTTTAACGCCGCGGAGTTCTAGCGGAACCATTACATTTTCTAAGGCGGTAAGAGTGGGTACCAGCTGAAAGGTCTGAAAGACGAATCCCACATGTTTGTTACGTACTTCTGCCCGCTGGTCTTCACTTAGTGGGCCTAATTTTACGTCATTAAGTATTACTTCACCGGTTGTCGGTCGATCTAGACCGGCACAAAGCCCCAGAAGGGTTGTTTTACCACTGCCCGATGGTCCCACG
>CAYNKF010000212.1:0-4810 GCA_964397705.1 uncultured Balneolaceae bacterium
CAGGAAATTCGTTCATTTGCCTCTAAATCCCTTGAAGACGGATATACCCCAGTATTTTTAGCCTATAATTCAGGCAAAGCACAAGAAGTCATGCACCTATTGGCTCCGCTCGGATACCAAATCCAAATTCATGGGGCTGGATATAAGATGTGTGATGTGTATGAGGAGGCTGGAATTGATCTCGGAAATTACGAATCATATGATCGAAATAGTTGTGAAGGAAAAATACTGATCACAACTAATTCCGCACTTAACAATGGCTTTGCATCTAATGTCCGAAAAAAGCGCATTGCCTACTGCTCTGGATGGGCAACCCGTGAAGCGGCTCGTGGTCAATTGACCGTGCACAAACTCATTCCACTTTCCGATCACCTCGATTTTTTCGAGCTGATCCGCTTGTGCGAAGAATTAAATCCTCAAAAAGTACACATCACACATACTCCTAATGCTGATGTCGTTCAACATTACTTGGATAAGCGAAATATTGTATCACGATTCTTAGATATAGAAATGGAAGAAGACGATTAGCTATGGCTGAGAACTCTTTTCAAAAATTAGCAAACACCGCCCAACAGATCAACGAAACGCGTAGCAACAACGCGAAGATTGCCTGTTGTGCTCAGTACTTTCAGTCTCTTGAGGAAGATGACTTAAAACTTGCGGCTCAATTTTTGGGTGAAGGAGCTTTTTCATCTATTTCCGGGAAAAAAGCAACGGTGGGGAGCCGAACCTACTCAACCTGCGCAGCCGAATTCTGTGAGATTGACTATGAAAAAGTATTCAAACCGTGTAAAACAGCCTTGGGCAGTGCTTCCGAAGCTATCGAAAAGCTGATGCATAACATTGAAGTAGCTCGCAATAAACGTGAACCATCTCAACTAAGTCTTCGAGAAATCGAATCTATCTACGAAGATATTTACAGCGTTTCCTCGCGGGCAGATAAGCAGCGAATTCTTCGGAGGGCCTGGAAAAAAATGTCTCCGCTCGAAATCAAGTTCTTCATCCGAATCATGACGAGGGGATCACTGCGTATTGGCTTTGAAACCAAAAGCGTTGTTTCTGCACTGGCTGAAACTTTCGACAAAAAAGTAGATGACGTTCGATATGCCCACATGATTACCGGCAGTATCGGAAAAACGGCCGTACTCTGTAAAAATGACAACTTGGACCAAGCAAACTTCAAGTTGTTCCATCCACTGTCTTTTATGCTTGCCTCCCCAATTGAAAGTCGCTCTGTTGAAGACCTCGATGGATACATAGCCGAAGAAAAGTTTGATGGCATGCGGGCACAGGCACATATCAGTGGACAACAGGTTGAGCTATATTCTCGTGATCTTAATGAAATTACCCATTCTTTCCCCGAAATCGTGCAGTTCTTCGTAAAAAAAGATTTGCCCGATGTGGTCTTGGATGGGGAAATATGCGTTTTCAAGAATGATGAAATTTTACCATTTCAGCTATTGCAAAAACGGATGGGGCGTAAAAAGCCAGATAAGGAGATCATGGAAAAAATCCCGGTCTTGTTTATCTCTTATGATCTACTTTACCATGATAACCGCCCTATCTTCGAAACAGAACTACGGGAGCGCCGCAATTTACTTTCCAATCTCTCTCAAACTCACGAGCTGCCCATTACTAATCAGTTTGAAGTGGAAAATCATGACCATGTTGATGAACTGTTTGAACGTGCCTTGGCCCACGGCAATGAGGGATTAATGCTCAAAAGAGGGGACAGCACTTATGAATACGGTCAGCGTAGAAAATCTTGGCTCAAGGTCAAAAAGCCAGGCGGTACGCTCGATACAGTAATGATGTATGCGCATGCCGGCTCCGGGAAACGCGGCGGATACTATTCTGATTTTACGCTCGGTATTCGGGTTGCCGAGGACGAACGCTACGAAGAAGAGTTTATTCCCATTGGCAAGGCGTATGGCGGTTATACGGATGAAGAAATGAAGCGACTAAACAAGCGCATCAAAGATCTGACTGTCGAAAAATACGGCCCAACCCTCGGATTAATTCCCGATATCGTGATTGAGCTCGAATTTGATGACATACAGGAAAATAAGCGTACCAAAGCAAATTATTCGCTCCGCTTACCTCGTTTTAAGACCATTCGCTGGGACCTATCTCCAAAGGATACTGATACGCTCAAGGATGTGGAGCGCATGTATAAACAGAAAATAAATAGGGAGCGGTTAAAACAGGAAGAAAATCCCTCTTTTTTATATTGACCAGATGAATTGTTAAACAAGCACTGAGTAACAGGGGTTGAAGTAATTTATATAAACATTACGTTCTTAATTTCAATACATTATTATGAGTAACTGGACCCTTAAATCCATACCACCGCACGATTGGTTTCTTTGCCTAGATATCGATCAGTATTTCGATCATGAACACGATCCTGAACTCGTGTTTGAAGAGGGATTTACACGCCCAATCCCTTTAGAAGATCGGGATATTCTCGTGACCTCTTTTTTTAATGGAGATCCGGACAATCCCGAGTTTCACTTTGAAAGTAATGAGTCGTTAAGCACCGAAGAAATTGAAGATGCCAATAAAAGCTTAGCACGTATTTTTGGCACCAACATCGATCTGCGTCCCTTGTATGATCAGGCTGCTGATGATCCGGTACTGGGTCCACTGCTTACCGAATACTATGGATTCAAGCGTATGGCCCGCGCCAACCTGTTTGAGGATACGATCAATCGCATTATTGAAATGCGGCTGTCACACAAACCTACAGCTAAAAAGATGGTATATAATGTGCGTAAAAACTACGGATCGCTCATCAATGCAGAAGGAGAAAGCATTCCGGCCTGGCCGCGCCCCAATCAGCTCATTAAAGCCACTCCAATGAGTATTCGCCAGCTCGATCCAGGCCCAACCAAACGTAAAGGAGAATTTATTATCGGTTTTGCCGAAGACTTGCTTTCCGGTGAACGCAACCTGAAACATCTTGAAACCTGCCAACCAGAAGTCTTTTATAATACTATATCTAAGATCCGAGGTATTGGCCCTACTTCTGCCCAACAGCTAATGCTATTTCGACAACGCCCTGATGCTGTTTTCCCCAGCAACAAAAAGAAAGGTAAAGAAAAAGGGCACCGAAGATGGATTATACTCAATTATGGAGGCGATCCTGATAATATCTCCGAAGAAGAATTCCAGCAGATGATTAAAAACTGGGAAGGGTATGAAGCAGCTGGTCTTGAGTTTTTATTTGTTGACTGGGTGATGAGTGAAAAAGAAAAGCAGCAGAATAAATAACAAACTGCTATCAACCTTTACCTACTACTCTTCAAACAATTCCTCATCCGGGCGAATTTTAATCAGTTTCCGCCATGCCTTGTAAAGTAATCCGGATGACACAATTGTCACAACAGTAATCACCGAAGCCAACAACCACTTACCATAAATCCAGTAACCGGTGGCAAAGAGCGCACCATAAACGGCGATGCACCCCAAAACCATACAAATCAATCCCTGGGGTACGCGCCATGCTTCATCTTCAAGCGGTTCTATATCTTCCCCTCTATCTTTAGCTCGATTGATAACATTCTGCCAACCGGGTCCGCCTGGACGCGCTGCCTCACAAAAGTTAACAAGGGTTTTATGATCAGTGGGACGCGTCATAAATGTTACCGATAACCAACCGATGGTAGTAACAATCACTCCAATAATGAGCTCTTGCCATCCTGTGACTTCCGGAAGACCTGTATGTGAATGGGCAAACTGAAAATATAAAGCAACAGCAAAAGCGATAAACATAGCGGCGATCTCACTCCCTGCATTAATACGCCACCAAAACCAGCGCAGAATAAACAAAAGTCCGGTACCGGCACCAATCTGTAAGATAATCTGAAAACTATCGAGTGCGTTTTGCAAAAGCAACGCAAGGGCCCCGGCTACTATCATCAAAATAACCGTGGAGATGCGTCCAACAGTCACAAGCTCTTTTTCAGAACTTTCGGGACGCACAAACCGCTTATAAAAGTCATTGACTAAATAAGACGATCCCCAATTCAGATGGGTTGAAATGGTAGACATATATGCAGCTGTCAATGACGCAACCACCAGTCCCAGCCAACCCGTGGGAATAAACGTAAGCATTGCTGGATATCCCATATCGTGATCAGCTACCCCCGAGGCATTGGGAAAAGCTTCTTTTAGATCAGCAACTTCGGGAAAAACGATAATTGAGCATAACCCTACGATAATCCATGGCCATGGTCGCAAAGCATAGTGAGCTGCATTGAAAAAGAACACGGCAGCAATGGAGTTATTCTCATCCTTAGCAGCAAACATACGTTGTGCAATATATCCCCCGCCCCCCGGTTCAGCACCCGGATAATAGACGCTCCACCATTGAATAACCAACGGGATGATAAAAATACCAATGGCCTGTGAAGGATCAGAAAAATCGGGTAGGATATTTAGCTGACTAACTACTTCTTTATGTTCCAGCAATCCACTGAGTCCGCCAACCTCCGGATGATTTAATGCCACATAGGCAGCAATTAAACTTCCGCCTATAGCTAAAAAGAATTGAAAAAAATCGGTGAGCAGTACTCCCCGCAAACCTCCGAGTGAGCTGTATACAACCGTAACAAGTCCACCAATCACTACGGTTTCGACGGGAGTCAACCCCATTAATACGCCACTTATTTTTATCGCTGCCAGTGATACGGTTGCCATCACCACCACATTGAAAATAAATCCAAGATATACGGCACGAAATCCACGCAGAAATGCGGCCATTTTTCCGCTATATCGGAGCTCATAAAATTCGACATCCGTTGATACA
>CAYNKF010000213.1:0-4803 GCA_964397705.1 uncultured Balneolaceae bacterium
GACTTCCCTTCTATCATTGCGGATAAAAATGGTCCTATTGCTGCTCACTGGCTAAACCTAGAAAATCCCGGACCCTTAGCTTATGATGTACTAATCTCTACCGTTAAATCTAATGGCTGGACAGATACCATTATTCCACATAATGATGGCACGTCCACGGAGCATGGTTTTGTATCGATGATTCCATGGGATAGTGATTCTTTTTTAGCTGTTTGGCTTGATGGTCGTCAAACAGAGGGACGTTCTGATGAAGATTATTATAATATCGACAATGCGATGACGCTGCGCGGGGCGTTAATCAATCGAAATGGTAAAATTAAACAACGATTTCTGATAGATGATGCAGTCTGCGATTGCTGCCCAACATCACTCGCAAAAACATCTGATGGAGCAATCGTAGCTTATCGAAATCGAACCAATAACGAAATTCGTGATATTTACACCAGTCAATTCAACGGCAAAGAGTGGACGAATCCTAAAGCCGTTTATAACGATGGTTGGGAAATTGGTGCTTGTCCGGTAAACGGTCCCAAACTGGCCGCTGAGGACTCCTTAGTGACCATCGCATGGCATACCGGCACAAATGGTAATCCCACTGCTAAGTATGCATATTCGGTGGATAACGGAACTTCATTCAGCGAACCCGTCATACTCAATAAAGGTACATCATTGGGACGTGTAGATGCTGAAATTTACAGAGGTATTTCATACTTGTCGTGGATGGAAAAAACGGGAGCCAAAACAATGTTAAAGATGGCTTCTTTTAACAAAGATAAAGCAATTACGAAATCTAACACCATTGCTAATCTCAATGAATCCCGAAGTACCGGTTTTCCCCAAATGGAGCAAATAGAAAATGATCTCGTCTTTGCCTGGACCAACCCTGACAGCGCGCAAACAGAGGTGATCACCAAGAAAATGGCTATTTCCCCTTAGCCAAATTATCAATTTCTTCCGGCTCTTTATGCCGCCACTCTGATAACTGCTCTAAAATATCTTGGCGAACTTCAGTTGTGAGTTCTCGGCTATCTGATTTTTCAAGACCATCTGTAGATATGGGTTCAAGGATCTTTAATTTAATATGTTTGGCCACCCCGAACTTCCAACTGCGTTTAGGCAACGTATTTTGAGTACCATCAATAACCATCGGTAAGATGGGAATTCCTTCGCGAATAGCAAGGTCAAAGGCACCGGCTTTAAAACGATTAAGCTTACCATTTCGCGATCGCGTACCCTCCGGGAAAAACATCACAGAACAGTTATGGGTAAGATAATACCTTGCTTGTTCATAGGTCTGCTCTCGTCGATCAGGCGCTTTTCGATCTACCGAAATATCGCCGGCCAATTTCATCATCCATCCCATTACCGGCGTATCAAAGAGTTCTTTTTTGGCAACCCACTTCATCTCCCAGGGTAAATTTGAAATCAGGGGGATATCGGCTTGTGAGAGATGGTTGCATACCATAATGTAAGGCTTTCGGTCATCAACATCTTCGTATCCAGTTATGGTAATCTGCCAGTTAGGATTAATCTTGGAAATATACTTCCCGAGATTACGAAACAGTTTTCCTGTTCGATACCGAACCGGATCACGGTCAAAAAGGCGGACAATCGCCAACATGGGCAGCCATATCAAAACGAGGATCACCACCCCTATCCAAATTGCAAGTGATTTAACAGTCGATGATATAGATTCCCTTTCATCCATAATTGGAGAACTTCTTAAACTATCCGAATCCTTAAACTAACTTTCTACCGTAACACTTTTGGGTATCTGCCATTTCAATAGCGGTTGGTCAGTTTTCAACTGGTAATGACCGGAACTACCGTCGAGCATATATATTTCTATCCTTTCAGCCTTTGCAAGCACCGGCATAGCTACGTAAAAGTTGATTTCCGGATTGCCACTATTTGCAGCAGAAAGTTCAATTCGCTCAAAGTTAATTGCTTGCAGTACATTTCCCTCGTCATCAAAAATATGCAATAGATAACGGCCCTGTTGTTGTGACTTAGCAAAGACATTTTCCTTAATCTGATAACCGACAACATGCAATTGCCCATTTCTCTCACTTAAAGCCAATGATAGTGTCCCGGATGAGGAATTCTTATCCTTTGAACATCCCAGAAGTAACAGTAGAGGCACAATCAAAAGTAAACATAGTGACCACTTCATATCCCATTAAAACTTTGGAAACATACTTTTGATAACGCCCCATATTCCCTTCGACGGCTTTAATGCTCTTCGGTTTCGGGAAACAGCTTTCTCAATTATTTCGGGCTGGAAAATATCTTCTTCTTGTTCTGCTTCCCGGATATGATTGGGAATATTAATATTTTTACCCGATCGGGCTGAATCATTTTTCTTGGGAGAACTTTTCTTATTCCCCGTCTTCCCATTGTTTGATTGTTTCTGCTTCTTTGATTTGCCTTTCGAGCTACTTGGTCGCGGCTTTCGCTCCTTTTTCTGCTTAGGCTTCTGTTTTTCTTCCTTCTTCTCTGGTTTCTGAGTTTCTTTTTTCTGCTTTGTCCCTTTTGTATCCGTTTTCTTCTTATCAGACTTTTTAGCAAACTTACTCTCTTCCCTTGAAACAGGTTTTTTCTTTTTTTCTTCTTTCTTTTCCTTTTTCTCAGGTTGTTGCCGAGATTTTTTTTGTGGTGAACGCTCTTCTTTTTTCTCTCTCCTTTTTCCTTCCGATGAGCTTTCATCCGGAATATCCTTGACGGTCAGCTGATCACCTACCACATTCTTAATGGCATGGTAATACTTTTTGTCCTTATTGCTGACAAAGGTAATGGCTGTCCCCTTTTTGTCGTATCGCCCGGTGCGACCAATTCGATGGATATAATCTTCTGGATTATTAGGCACATCAAAATTGACAATAAGCGATACATCATCGATATCAATTCCGCGCGACAGTACATCAGTCGCTACCATGACGGGATGTGTCTTATTTTTAAAGAGACGCAATGCTTCATTTCGCTCCTCTTGATCGCGGTCACCGTGCATACTCACTGCATTCACGCCCCGCTTCTTGAGCATCCGCTCTACTTCATCGGTACCGCGTTTGGTAGCACAAAATACGATAGCCGATTTATACTTATCGGCATCAAAAAGTTTTTCAAAGAGTGAAAGTTTCTGTTTGGGATGGACAAAGTAGATCTGCTGATCAACGCTGTCGACTGGTTTCGATACCTCAAACTCCACCTCAACAGGATCTACCATCACCTGATCCACGACTTTCTGTACTTCCTCTACCATGGTAGCAGAAAACAGCATCGTTTGACGCTCTTTGGGGAGCTGTTCCACGATTTTCATTACATCAGGTAAAAATCCCATATCAAGCATTCGATCAGCTTCATCCAAAACCAAGTACTCCAGACCGCTAAAATCAAGATTCAGTACATTCATCTGATCGATCAACCGTCCGGGTGTTGCTACAATGATGTCAACGCCGGCGCGAATAGCTTTCACCTGGGTTCCGTAATCACTGCCACCGGTTACTGTTGCAGAGGTAATTCCGGTGTGATACCCCAACGCAAATATTTGTTCTTCAATCTGCTGTGCAAGCTCACGGGTAGGTGACAAGATAAGCGCCTGCGTGTCATCAGATTTATTTTGTGTAATTTCTTGCAGCAACGGGATTACAAATGCACCTGTTTTACCCGTTCCCGTTTGTGCAGCCCCAATAACATCTTTACCGTCTAAAATTAATGGGATGCATTCTTCCTGGATGGGTGTTGGCTCGCTGTATCGCAAATCCTTCAATCCCATCATGAGCTCATTGCTCAAATTAAACTTCTCGAAACTCAATATGCTTTCTTTTAATTTCTGATTATGATGATATAAAAATCCTTTCTGTAAGAAGCTTTAAGATACGATTTTCTAAGCAATTCACTTAACACAGTCTGTAATTTTTTAAAAGGTAAAATTTAGATAACTTCGAACTCTGTACAGAAATTCATAACAAAAATTAACTTTTAAAAACATTTATGAAGTATACAACATACCTTTTTTGTTTGATGTTAGCCGGAGCTCTTACTTTGACCGGTTGTAATTCCGGCTCTTCAAGTGAAGTTTCACTCCAAACCGAAGCTGATAGTCTAAGCTATAGTTTAGGCTTTCAAAATGGACAATTTATGTCCGAAAGCGGTATGAGTGATGAGATTGATCCCGAGCTGGTAAAAGCTGGATTAGAACAAGCTCTCAACAATCAGGAAGGACTATTATCTGATGTTGAGATGAAACAGGCGATCCAAAAGTTTCAAATTAAGGCCCGACAAAAGGCTCAGCAAAAGAAAATTGAAGAGAGTAAGGGGAATAAAGAAGAAGGAGAAAAATTTCTTGCCGAAAACAAAGAGAAAGAAGGAGTTAAAGTTACCGATAGCGGCTTACAGTACAAAGTACTTGAAGAAGGTACCGGAGCATCTCCCGGAGAAGAAGATAAAGTTCGTGTTGATTATGAAGGTAGCCTGATAGATGGTACGGTATTCGATAGCTCTTACGAACGAGGCGAGCCTACAACCTTTCCTGTAAACCGTGTAATTCCAGGTTGGACTGAAGGACTTCAACTGATGAAAGAAGGAGCAAAATATAAGTTCTTTATTCCGGGCGATCTGGCTTACGGGCAAAAACCACCCCCCAGAAGCCAAATCGGAGTCAATGAAACGCTCATTTTTGAAGTAGAACTTCTCGAAGTAAATCCGGAAGATAGTTCAGAGCAATAAGTCTTCTATTCTTGCTTATTTGATTAAAGCCTGGCAGCTTTTAAAAGCTGCCGGGCTTTTTTATTTACTCCAGACCTG
>CAYNKF010000214.1:0-4789 GCA_964397705.1 uncultured Balneolaceae bacterium
ACAACCTATCTTTCAATGATTTTATCAAAAAGATGGTTACCTCCATTCACGATATATATAAGTCAGCTTATTCAGATCTGAGTGTAGACATAGAAGCGGAAGATATTGATTTGAATGTGAACCAGGCTGTTCCTTTTGGACTCATGGTTAATGAGCTGGTAACTAATGCTTTTAAGCATGCCTATCCTGATGGAGGATCAGGAGTGGTGGCTATCTCCTTTTTTGAAGAAGAGGGTAATGTCGTTCTCACGGTAGAGGATGAGGGGATGGGTTTGGATGATGATTTCTCTTTGGAAGAAAGTGAATCCCTGGGTTTTTCTCTTATCAAAATACTATCCCAGCAGATTGATGCGGATGTGACAGTAGAATCCGAACATGGTACAAAAGTTACCGTTGTTTTTGAGAAGAAGGACAAAAAGGGATCAAGCAGTTCATTGAACTTGAATTAATGCATTGTCATATGGGTATAAGTCGGAAAAGTTTCTGTTTGTGTATTGGCATTTGTTTGATGCTGACAGGTACTGCAATTGGACAGATAAATATTGGCGGGTTGGCTGATTTTGAACTGCGAAAAGGAGACACGGACTCGGATCCAACGGTAAATCAGACCCCCAATGATAAGTTTTTGATGTATGCTCCTTCGATTCGACTCTTTATAAATGCTCCGATTTCTGAAAAATGGTTTGTTTCGGGCGCGCTGCAATCCGATTATTATACAGGAAGCAGAAGCGAGATCTTTTTTTCTTCTTTTAATATCAATTGGTTGGCAGCTGAGAACTTTAAGATTACGGCCGGTCGTTTTACCACGCCGTTTGGAAGAACTGATGAGTTGTTGCTTTCTTCCAATAATCCTTTTGTGCACTTACCGTTGTCTCATGTGTGGAATATGCCGGTGAATCAGCGACGAGGTTATTTTTTTGGAGAAAGCTCGTATGATGGAGTACCCGGGCAATCGTTAATCTACAGGCGGATGTATTCACAGGGATTAAAAATTACCGGGGCAACAGATGATGAAAGATTTCAATATGAAATTGCTGCCACGTTGACTGGAGTTTCTAGCTACACCGATGTGGGTGAACAGAATCTCCCCGCATTTATTGGACGGCTGGAAGTGCGACCTGTTATCTGGAATACCATTGGCGTATCATTTGGCAGAGGATCTTATTTAATAGAAGATCCTATTAATGATGTCTTATCTGATGAAGAGAGAGCCGGATATCAACAAACGGTTGTCTCAGCGCACACCGAGTTTTCCTACAGTTATTATCAGTTGCTGTTTCAGTACACATTCAATCGCTGGGATTCTCCCTGGATTGATCCGGATGGTCAACTTATTCAAGAACATCTTGACAATGATGTTGTTCACTATCTTGCAAAATTTAAAATGCGTTTCCCCTTTTTGGTAGGAGGATATGGGGCCATTCGCTATGAGCGTTATATTCCCAAAGAGTTAACACTTGATCCCCTAAATATTACAGGTAAACCAACCCCAGACAAAGACCGTTTTGAGTTTGTTTTTGGATACAAACTTAATCGGAATATACTTTTAAAAGCTTCCTACCTGCTTTCCAAGAATAATGGCACGGAGCTAAAAGATGATGTCATCGCTATTCAGCTAAGCGCTAGCTTTTAGCACGGTTATATTAGGCCTCTACTTTTTCGAATTCTTTGATCGTACTTTTAATAATCGAGATACAATCGCGAAGCTGTTCTTCAGTCATTACCAATGGCGGTGCAAAACGGATGATGTTACCGTGAGTAGGTTTTGCCAATAACCCGTTTTCTTTCAGCCTTAGACAAATATTCCATGCTGTTTCACTTTCTTCAGAGTCGTTGATAACAATAGCGTTCAGCAGACCTTTACCACGCACGAGTTTTACCAGTTCTGATTCCTCCACAAGATTATTCATTTCTTCGCGGAAAATTTTTCCCAGCCTGTCCGCGTTTTCAGCAAGATCTTCGTCCTCAACTACTTTAAGCGCTTCCATGGCTACGGCACATGCCAGTGGATTTCCGCCATAGGTTGAACCGTGTTCACCGGGACGTATGCATTCCATGATATGATTATCAGCCATTACTGCTGAAACAGGATAAGCACCCCCGGATAACGCTTTACCCAAGATCACAATATCAGGGCGTACATTTTCGTGATCTACGCACAACATCTTTCCTGTTCGTGCTATGCCTGTCTGAATTTCATCGGCAATAAAAAGAGTGTTGTATTTTTTGCACAGTTCAGAAGCTTTTTTCAGGTATCCGTCATCGGGAACAACAACTCCGGCTTCGCCCTGAATAGGTTCTACCATAAATCCGGCTACATCTTTCTCTTGTAGTGCTTTTTCAAGGGTTTCCAAATCATTATAAGGAATAGAAACGAAGCCCGGGGTATAGGGACCAAAATTCTTGCGGGCAACGGGATCGTTGGAAAATGAAATAATACTGGTCGTTCGTCCGTGAAAATTACCTTTGGCAACAATGATCGTTGCTTTTTCGGGCGTCAGATTTTTCTTTTCGTACGACCATTTCCGACAAATCTTAATAGCTGTTTCAACCCCTTCAGCTCCTGTATTCATGGGTAAAAGTTTGTCATAGCCAAACAGGTCATGCATATATTTTTCATATGCACCAAGCTGGTCGCTGTGAAAAGCCCGCGAAACCAACGTAAGCTTTTCGGCCTGTTCTTTTAGGGTGTTAATTATTCTGGGATGGCAGTGTCCCTGATTTACAGCCGAATAGGCAGACAGAAAATCGTAATATTTATTTCCTTCCGGATCCCAAACATAAACTCCTTCACCTTCGGATAGTACAACCGGGAGGGGATGATAGTTATGAGCGCCATATTGATCTTCGAGTTCAATAGCTTGGGGAGTTGAAATCATACAAGAATCGTTTTGTTAATTGATTTTCTGTTTGCTGATTCTAAAATAGGGCGTATGTGTATTAAGATAAATTAATTTTTGAAATTAGTAGGCCTAAATTTTGAGAGACTGCGAATAAAAGTATTATAATATTGAATGGAGTGATTTAACTGAGACATGAACTTGGCTATACTAGAGTGGACAGTAATCAAACGATAATCAGCAAAGACACCTTTTTTAAGGGAGATATTTCTGCTGCGTCTATTACTATTGAAGGTAAAGTGATTGGTAACCTTGAGGCCACCGAATCTATTTTAGTAAAAGAAGATGGATGGGTTGAAGGTAATATCTCTGCGCCTAATGTATATCTGGCAAAAGATTGCTATCACGAGGGGAATATCTATATAGATTATTTGGAAAATGCTTCTTCAGCGAAAATTCATATGGGTCGTCTTGAACTTAAATCAGATGACCAAGATGTGGGAATCACTAATGAACGTAAAAATCCGAAAGAACAAACAGCTTCAGAAAGTACAAAAAGCAAAGCATGGTAACTCTTAAAGGATTTGCACTATACAGCATTATTAAGGTATATTAACCCATTATAAAAGTAGGAACCCTTGAGTATAATAGCTCAAGGGTTTTTTTATTAAATGGAAGTCCCATACAATTACAGAGCAATAAGACATGCATTGGATTGATCTGACGATCTTTTTCCTATATATGATAGGAATGTTGGGATTTGGGGTCTTTTTTCTTCAAAGAAATGAAGGTGCCGATGATTATTATGTAGGCGGACGCAATATGAACAGTCTCCATATTGGCCTTTCAGTTGTTGCAACCGATGTCGGTGGCGGATTTTCAATTGGTTTAGGCGGCCTTGGTTTTGTAATGGGTTTATCCGGCTCTTGGATGCTTTTTACCGGCTTAGTCGGAGCTTGGCTTGCCGCTGTATTTCTTATCCCCAAAGTAAAAGGAAACCCCGTTTTTGATAAAGCCTTTACCTTTCCTGAAGTATTTGAGTACTATTTTACCCCACGGGTGGCACTGGTAGCCGGGATTATTTCTGCGATTGGCTATGCCGGTTTTACAAGTTCACAGATTCTTGCCGGGGCCAAGTTAGCCACCGGTACTTTTGCTGATCTTGATCTGCAAACGGCGTTAATAATCATGGGATCTGTGGCCGTTATTTATACGGTAATGGGCGGTCTTAAAGCGGTTATTTACACTGATACTGTACAGTGGACGATCCTTATGATTGGCTTGATCTTTATTGGAATTCCGATTTCGTATACCGCAGTTGGAGGATGGGAGGCAATTTCTAATACGGTAGATCCGGCCTTGCTTTCCATGACTAATATTAGCTGGCAGGATGTAGTGTACTGGACAGTTACTATTATTCCTATCTGGTTTGTAGGAATGACGCTCTATCAGCGCATTTATGCTTGCAACGATGAAGAAACAGCGAAACGAGCCTGGTATCTGGCCGGTGTTTTTGAATGGCCCATAATGGCCTTTATGGGCGTTGCCCTTGGGCTTTTTGCGAAGGTTGGTGCTGAGCAGGGAATGTTTGACTATTTGGGCGCTGCCGATGTGTCTGACACCGATCCCGAAACCGGACTACCCATGCTGCTTCGAACGGTACTGCCTGTCGGGCTTATGGGAATTATGATGAGTGCTTATTTCTCGGCTATACTTTCTACTGCCGATAGTTGTTTGATGGCCGCATCTGGTAATGTGGTTTCCGATATTATTGGTTATTTTAAAGATATTGATCATGATAGTGATACCTTTTTACGATTTTCACAGATCACAACACTTGTTATCGGAACATTTGCCCTGCTAATTGCTACAACAATGACGAATGTGCTCGACTTGATGCTTTATTCCTATGCGTTTATGGTATCGGGTTTGTTCGTACCGATTATTGG
>CAYNKF010000215.1:0-4778 GCA_964397705.1 uncultured Balneolaceae bacterium
TGCAACCGCCGCTCGACCACAAAGTAGTTATGGGCATCGATCCGGCCTATAAATCGGGATGCAAGGTTGCTGTCGTTGATGAAACGGGTAAATATCTGGAAGGTACAACCACTTATCCCACCCCGCCGCAAAATAAAGTGGCCAAAGCAGAAGAAGTATACAGCGACTTAATTGATAAATATGACGTCAATTTAATCGCTATCGGCAATGGAACGGCCAGTCGAGAAACCGAACAAATTATTGCTAACTTCATCCAGAAGCGAAAAGAGAAACATCCTGATGAAGAACTCAGCTATATGATTGTCAACGAGGCCGGAGCATCTGTTTATTCGGCATCAAAAGTAGCTGCCGAGGAGTTTCCAAATCTGGACGCCCCCCAGCGCGGCAACATTTCCATCGCACGTCGAGTACAGGATCCGCTGGCTGAGCTTGTAAAAATCGATCCGAAATCAATTGGCGTAGGATTGTATCAGCACGATGTGAATCAAAACCAATTAGCACAATCGCTGGATGATGTGGTCGAAAGCTGTGTAAACCAAGTGGGTGTGAACTTAAATACGGCAAGCGCGCCGTTATTGGCTCATATTTCCGGTCTAAGCAGTCGTGTGGCCAAGAATATAGTAGAACGTCGGGAGACCAAAGGAGTCTTCTCAGATCGCGAGCAAATCAAAAATATCAAGGGCGTTGGCGACTTTCGCTTTCAACAGGCAGCCGGATTTATGCGAATTCCGGAATCTGATAACCCATTGGACAATACGGCCATTCACCCGGAAAGCTACGAAGCCACTAAAAAATTATGCAATCTTTTCGACATCAAACTCGAAAATTTACAGGATCAAACAGAGGCTATTGCCAAGAAGTTTGAGAACATTAACAAGCAACAAGTTGCCGACCAAATCGGAGTCGGAATTCCAACCCTGGAACTAATCATTGAGAACCTTCAGAAACCCGGTCGAGACCCGCGGGAATCACTACCCAAACCGGTGCTCCGAGAAGACATCATGAAGATGGAAGATTTAAGTGTTGGACAGGGTGTTGAAGGCACCGTTCGAAACGTTGTTGACTTCGGCGCTTTTGTAGACATTGGAGTCAAACAAGACGGGCTTTTACACATCTCAAAAATGGCCAATCGTAAGGTCGATGATCCGCACGTTATAGTGTCCGTCGGTGACATCCTAAAACTCAAAATTGTATCACTCGATTTGGAACGCGGACGAATTGGATTATCATTGGTCGACTAAATATTTCCAGTAAATTATATTCGATTATCGACCCCATTTTGCTGGCGAAAATTCTTTACTCCTAATATCCACAAAGGCTGCCGATCAAAAGATCGGTGGCCTTTCTTTTTTGCAAATCTAGACGGTTCATTACTAATAAGACCCTCAATGCTACCATTTTAATTTATATTTTTTATAGTTGTTTCCTATAAATTATTGGCTCCCAGTGTATTAAAAATATAGTATTGTCCATGATAAATTGTCTGAATGACATGAATCCTAATCTTTCCTAAATAATTAAGGTGATAATCCTGAGCTTACTACCTCCCTTTCAGGATAAGTGCCATTCCTTATAACCTATTGATTTGCATATATTTATAACTATAAATTGTGACTAAAGTACTTCGTGACCTTATTTTATGTATATCCGCGCCTAAATTATTTAAGTCCCGCACGAAATACAGCTATGCTTGACGTAATACATTTTAATAGCCAAAACTTCTAAATGCATGATATACAATAAATTATCAATTTTATATATATCAAATGACTTGACTTGACTTATTCTCTATCTCCCATTTTGTGATAATACCAATAAAAATATCAGCCGTGTGGAAACAATCACTCTAAATTATTGCGAGCCAATTTTATAGACCTATATTTGCTTACCAAGCCGCTTCATTCAATTTCCCTATGTCATAATTACATATACCACTCTTTTCTCTCTTTTTGGCATGATCAGTCTTCGTTTTCTAATTCTTTTTAACATAAGAAAAGCGGTCACCTGACTATAAGAGTGACCGCTAAAATTTGTCACTATAATGAAGTATTTTTTCGAACTGTAGGTATAGTTAAGTCGAAATTGCGATCTTCATTTATACGTTCTACCATCCAGTTTGGATAGATGTTAAGGGGCTCGGTAACTTCCGAAATTCGGGTAATTTCTTCGCCAGTTAATTCTATCTCTGCCACCCCTAAAATGTTCTTGAGTTGCGACATTTTCTTGGCCCGATAATGACCGGTTCTACCCCTTCCCTCATAGAGTAACCAAGCTAGTGCAATCTGCGGAATTGTAGCTCTTTTTTATTTGTAATTTCTTCCATTTCTTCAACCACATTATACACCTATTCTTTGTCCACAGCTGGGGAGTCAAAATCGGTTCTTCTTGCCCCTTCCGGTCCCTCTTAATCGCAACGATATTTACCAATCAAAAATCTGCCTTCCAGCGATGACCATGGTAGCACATCCAGTCCTTCTTCATGCCAGAGGACAAACTTCATGGCAGAGGGCGAAAACTCATATAAATCTCCGAAACTTTCAGTCCGGTATTCCCTAATTGCTTATATTTCATAGTCAATCCATACTTAAATTGGCATTAATACCTTTAGGTTCTTACTTCACTCATAAGACCTCAAAACAGTACATTCGATAGTTATTTACTACTCCTCTCCAGACGTAAATATCGGCTTCGCGGGCGTAGCGTTAGGAATTAATACGACCGCATCAAAGCCCCATAGAAAATCCTTAAGTTTTGCACTGGGATCAAAAGCCCCTTCATGCAGCTTTCGGTGGACCTCTGATAAATCAAACAGAACCGCTTGATCTTGGATCAGTGTTTTGAGTGAGTCATTCAAATCTCCTGGGGAACATTTTACCTCACGTGTGGGAAAAGCCGTCATCCTGGAGTTGGGACCACACAAGATTGCAACATTGAGCGCCTCTCCACCCATGCCACGTGCCAGTGACACTGCCAGGTTTCCAATATCAAGCGCATTATTTGGCGTCATCCCTCGATAGATATGCCGAGCTCCCATCTTAACAAGAATTTGTGGAGTTTCTTTAGATTGTTGTGCCTTTCGAACGTGAGTACGGAGATTATCCCTCAAATACTGCGCACGCAGCTGGTTAGAGCGGTAATTGTCGGTATCATTAGTCCGGTAAATGGTAATGCTTTGAGAAAGTTCTTCTAAAATGGTTTGGGCTTCACTACTCCCGGTAAAATAACTTCGGAGTGTATCGAATGTAACTGGATCAAAGGCAGATATGGGCGTCGTTATACCTGTTGAATACTTTTTCAATCGCGGATCATCTGCTGATTTATCTTTACCTGCTTTTCGCACTTTCTGTATAGCGTCTCGTGCATTATCGTTAAACGCCAAATCCTCAAGTCGATCAAGGGCCAGGTTGGTAGAAAAGGCAAAAATCTGATCGAGTCCCCATAATCGATCTTCGTTTTCATTCTCTTTTAGCACCTGAAGTAACAGATCGCGCTCATTCTCAAAATTGTAAAACGGTACTGCAAAAGGATACTGCTTGATAAAATTATCATACGCCGCTTTATCTTTTCGAAGTTTTTTAGTCATTTGCTCAGTAGTCCACGGACTCGCTTCAATTGCCAAGTAATCAAACTCATCAGCACGTTGCAGTTCTTTGATAAGCGCCGTTATCATAGCCGGGATCTCCTTCGTCAGATGCATTTCGCCCAGCGAAACGATCGTTGCTTCTCTGGCCTTCTGCCGAAGCCATTGCCCTCCTTCTCCGGTAAGGCCCTGTTTATCATAACCGATGGAATATCGATTAGACTGTAACACTTGGTTGAGTGTTATATTTGAAGAGTCTGATTCAGTGGTTTCCTGTGCATGCGAGGAGTTAATGCCCACAATAATGAAAATAGAAACGATTCCGAGGGCAAGCTGCTTAATTTTCATAGTTCCCTAAAATTTTTATTACTATTGATCAGAATTAACCAATATCCTTATTGCGAAAATCGGTTCTCAGTGTTACAGTTTAATCTAGATTAGTTCGAAAACATCATCCATGAATTATCAGCAGCTTACTGAACAATATCACCTTCCCGTTTATAATCGTTATCCCATTACACTGACCAAAGGTAAGGGGGCCTATGTTTGGGATAAGGAAGGCGATAAATATCTCGATGCACTTGCAGGTATTGCGGTTAACAGCTTAGGACATTGTCACCCGAAAGTGGTAAAAGCGGTACGCGAGCAAGTTGGACAGCTGATGCACATATCCAACTTTTACTATAGTAAACCGCAGGCTAAGTTGCTGAAGTTACTAGCCAGCATTTCGGGCATGGATAAAGGATTTATATGTAATAGCGGTGGTGAAGCAATGGAAGCCTGTCTTAAAGCAGCTCGCAAATACGGGCAGGCACATCAGAAAGAAGGGCCAATACTGACCGTTAGTAATGCCTTTCACGGGCGTACGATAGGAACCATATCTATGGGTATGGATAAGTATTCAGAAGGCTATGATCCGCTATTAGGAGGTTTTCAGCAAATTCCGCTAAACGATATAGACGCTTTAAAGAAAAACTTCAATAAAAACACGCTGGGCATTGTTATTGAAACCATACAGGGATCGGGCGGGCTACACGTGGCATCCCAGGAGTTTATGAATGCAATTCAGGAATTTTGCGATCATCACAATGCCCTTTTGATCGTCGACGAAGTACAGACCGGCGTCGCACGTACCGGTAAAATGTTTGGCTTTGAGCATTACGAGGTAGAGCCCGATATAATTGGAATGGCCAAGGCG
>CAYNKF010000216.1:0-4757 GCA_964397705.1 uncultured Balneolaceae bacterium
CTTCGAGCCTTTGATACAGTTTTTTGCTGATCATTGCCAAACGGTCGACTGATGCCCACCTCACTTTGAGCATCTACTGAAAACGACATCCCAAATAAAAAACAGAAAAAAAGAATTGATTTTCGCATAAGGCGGAATATCAAAAGCTTATGGCAAAAAGAAAATTATTAATCGGATTCTTTCTCTTCTGTTCCCTCATCGGCGGTATCAGGTAATTCTTCATGGTCAAGCATGCTACTGGATAATTTTTTACTGTTATTCGCACCTAGTTTTCGCAGCTTGTCGGCTTGCCCAATTAAATCGCCCCTGCCGGTTTTAAGTCTATTCATTGCCTGGTCATAGCTTTCCTGAGATTGGCGAATACGCATGCCGATCTCTTCAAGACTTTCAACAAAAAGCACAAACTTGTCATACAATTTGCCCCCTCGTTCGGCAATTTTTTGGGCATTTTTATTTTGATATTCCTGCTTCCACACGCTGTCGATAGTAGCCAGTGTTGCCAATAGTGTAGAGGGACTTACGATCACAATGTTTTTGTCAAAAGCATCATAGTAGAGACTAGAGTCCTGCTGCAACGCTACCCCAAAGGCTGATTCGATAGGGACAAACATCAACACAAAATCGGGGCTGTTTCCACCATACAACTGTTCGTAATTTTTGCTACTAAGTCCCTTTACATGACTGCGAAGAGAACTTACGTGTTGTTTCAACGCTTGCTGCCTCTCTTTTTCATCCTCTGCAGAGCTGAATTGTTCGTATGCCTTCAGGGAAACCTTTGAATCAATAACCAACCGTTTTTCATCCGGAAGATATACTACGACATCAGGATATAAGTTGCGACCGTCTTCACTGCGATGATTTTCCTGTATTTCATACTCTCGGCCTTTCGTCAATCCCGACTTCTCAAGAATGCGTTGCAGAATTACCTCACCCCAGCTTCCCTGCGTCTTCGAATCCCCTTTTAAGGCACGGGTCAAATCCTTCGCTTCCTGTGCCATCTGTTGATTCATCTCCTTCAAATGTTCCAGATGCTGCTTCAACGAACTTCGTCCTTCAATATCTTCTTTATGCGTCTCCTCTACTTTCTTCTTAAACTCTTCCATCTTTTCGCCAAGCGGCTTCAAGAGCTGATCCAGCTTTTCTTTATTCTGCTCGGTAAACTTTTTCGATTTCTCTTCGAGGATTTTGTTAGCCAGATTTTCAAATTCATCCTTAAACCGTTCCTGCAAATTTCTCATCTCCTCTTTTTGCTCATCGAGGCGTTCCTTCAAATTATCATTGACCGACTTAAGGCGAACATTTTCTTTCTCTGCTTCATTAGCCCGGCTCTGTTCTTTGTGATAATTGTTCTTGGCTTCGGAGACCTCGGCATCAAGTCGTTCGTTGCGCTCTTCAAGGCGTGATATGGTCTGCATCGCTTGCTCACGCTCTTTTTCCAAGGCGTCAGCCTCTTCCCTGCTTAAAGCCTGACTGCTTTTGTTTTTGAAGTAAGCAATGGCATAGCCAAGAAACAGGCCGAGAATAATGTATAGGATTGAGATCAATTCCATGAAGTTTTTAATGTTGATAGTTCAAAATTGGTTGATATCTATGAGCCTTCGTCAATATCACAGTTCTGATATCCAGATTCCAGTAGGGATAAAATAAGAAACAATACTGACAGCATATTGGCAGATCGATTGGCCTAATACTACCAAAGTTTAAATATCATACTCGCAAAGGGTTTTTTGTTAAAACAGCTTGTCAATATTATTATTTGAAAATAAAGACCACCCCATAAATTTTTTAATATTCATGGCTAAATATATTGCAACAATCAGCTGGTCGCGAGACGGTCAAGCGTTTATCAATAGTAAATATACCCGTAACCACAAGTGGGAGTTTGAGAACGGACAAATCATACCTGCATCTTCTTCTCCCGATATTGTACCTACGCCCTTATCCGATCCCTCGGCAGTTGACCCGGAAGAAGCTTTTGTGGCCGCGCTTTCCAGTTGCCATATGCTCTGGTTTTTATCTATCGCTGCCAAAGCCGGTTTTGTTGTTGAGCAGTACGTAGATAAAGCAACAGGCATCCTATCGGAAGATGATCTTGGCAAACAAGCTATCACTCAAGTAACCCTCTTTCCGCATGTTACCTATAAAGATGGTCATGCTCCAAGTCCTGAAGAGAATCAGAACATTCATGAACACGCAGACAAAAAGTGCTTTATTTCCAATTCCGTAAGAACCAATGTTGAGATAGAGTCATCAATGAGTAAAAAATCTACGACATAACCTTGGTGACTTTAGTTCGTACGATTATCCTTAGGTCAATCAAATTTTAATTTTAAAGCAAAAATGAAGATATGCAACATCGCAACTGGAAATGTCCCAAGTGTAGTAACCCCAACTTTGAAACCGGACAGGTCTCCGGGACCGGTGGATTCTTTTCGAAATTCTTTAATATCCAGAATCAAAAGTTTACCACCGTTACCTGCTCGCAGTGCCATTACACGGAGATGTATAAAACAGAATCCAGTACCCTGGAAAATGTTCTTGACTTCTTTGGCAATTAATTTCAAAGAGCATATACGTTTTTCACGTATAGATCTTCCCTGAAATTAGTAAGACACATCCAAGCATAAAACGAATGTTTTTGGAAGCATTTTCCTTATTTTCACTGTGAAAGAAAATCTAATAACAAGATATCATCTTTATGGAAGTAGAAATTTGGTCCGATGTCATGTGTCCCTTTTGCTATATCGGCAAGCGACGCTTCGAAAATGCTCTTGAAAACTTCGAATACAGCGACGAAGTTGAGATAACATGGCGCAGCTTTCAGCTGAACCCCGATATGGAAACCGATCCCGATGTCAACATCAATGAGTATCTGGCTGAGGCTAAGGGTTGGTCGCAGGATCAGGCGCAGCAAATGAATCAAAGGGTAACTGATATGGCGGCTGATGAAGGATTGGAATACAATATGGATCAGGCTGTGGTAGCCAATTCTTTCGATGCGCACCGACTCGTACAATTTTCCAAAGATCGCGGAAAGGCTAATGAGATGGAAGAAGCGCTTTTTAAAGCCTACTTCACCGACGGTAAAAATATCGCAGATCATCAAACATTGATTGCGTTGGCAGAAGGCATCGGAATTGATCCCACGGAAGCCAAGAGTATATTAGAGAGTGAGAAATATGCTAATACGGTTAAACATGATATTCAGCTGGCCCAAAACATCAATATAACCGGAGTACCCTTTTTCCTATTTAATCGAAAGTTTGCCGTGTCAGGAGCCCGTGAAGCAGAAGTATTTTTAAAAGCGTTGAAACAATCTTGGAATGCCAATGTTCGGGATCAACAGAAGGCGGATTAATAAATGATTTATATAAGCATTTAATTTATGTAAAATAACTTCCATTTGAGTGTAGAATTTTTATAATTAGATATAGACGCGGCTATAAAAAAATAAAAGCACTATTATGATCTTCAGACGACTCAAAGCCTATTTGGTATATTTTCTGCTATTAATACTTACTGCTCCTGCTTTAGCGTATGAGGATCCTGATAATGAAAACCTTTCTACCCTCATCTCATATCTTGAACAGAAAGGATTTGAGGTACAGTCAATACTGGATGATCCCCGTTTTGAACTCTATGAAGACATCGTCGATCGATTTACTAAATCAGCAGAGCGAAAATCCCAGAGCCTTGATTCATATAAAAGAGTACTCAATTTTGAGGATAAAGCCCGAAAAATTAAGGCTTTTATGGAGAGCTACTCAAGCCAGTTGAAAAAAGCGGAACAAAAATATGGCATTCCCTCATCTGTTATTGCAGCAATCATTGGAATAGAATCTGATTTCGGTAAAAATATTGGTTCCTATAATCCTTTCAATGCATATGTTTCGATGTATGCTAATGGATATCGACAGGATTTTGCAAAGGCTCAAATTGAAGAGCTTCTGGAGTTTACCAAACGTAAAAATATTGATGTATTAGATCTGAAATCGAGCTATGCCGGGGCCATGACATTTGCCCAGTTTATCCCCTATTCGCTTAACAAATGGTTTGTGGGAGATGACATTTTTGATATGACTAATAATATTATGTCGGTCGGTAATTACCTTGCATATTTTAAGGAACGAACAGGAAATATCGAGACAGCTGTGTTGCGATATAATCCCAGTCAATTATATACGAAAGCCGTCTTGGACCTTGCAAAACGAGCACGGTCATAATTTTACTAATTTGGCAAGTAGGTTAATATTACTTGGCTCTTTTGTTTCTGTCCCATAGATTTATTTCAATTTGCGATTAATTATTATCTGCAATGAATTCCAAGATTTATTCAACCCTTTTCATTCTTATTCTTTTTGGGGGATGGTTGTTTTTTAGCGATGGATTGACCATTGCTCCTTCTGATCAAAAAGCACCTTCTCGCTGCCAAGAACCGCTTACTTATCGACTGGGTAATATCGATTCACGCTTTAATATCACTCAAAATGAAGTGGTGGAGATAATGGATGAAGTTGAACAATTATGGGAATCAGCCATTGACAAAGACTTGATCAATTTATCCCAAAATGGACAAATAGCCTTAAATCTGATCTACAGTGATGAACAAAAATTAACAGATGCAGAGCGGCAATTTTCGGATCGCATTACGGCTAAAGAGCAGCGGGTTTCTGTCGTTGAGCGAGAATATAAGCGGCTTTCTGATCGATATGAAAAAGTCGAACAAGGCGTTCAAAAAATGCTAAATGAATACAATA
>CAYNKF010000217.1:0-4696 GCA_964397705.1 uncultured Balneolaceae bacterium
TGATCGGGATGGCTGGAGGGCACTTGGTTTCGGACCACATTTATTACTCCTCCAATGGCATTGGAGCCATATTCCAGGGCAGTGGGGCCGCGCGCAATTTGAATTTCCTCTGCTGACATTGGATCTAATGTGACGGCATGATCGGAGGATTGTGATGATACATCACCGGTGCGTTCACCATCCTGTAAAATCATAAGTCGTTCACCGCCTAGCCCGCGCATTACCGGGCGTCCGGGTGCTGTACCCATTGATCGGGTACTTAATCCTGGAATATCCTCCAGGGTATTTGCCAGCGTGGAGGAGAGATTTTGCCGAAGGGTTTGTCCTGATATCGTTTGAGTTGCATTTTCAAGATGGTTACTGCTTTCCCGGTGACGGTGGCCAACAATCTCAATACCTTCATTGTCCAAGATGGTAGGAGTCATCGATAGTGTTATTTTAAGTGTATCGTTTGCCGGTACCTCAATAGTTCGTGATTGAGTTTGGTAGCCAATTCGCTGCATTTTAATGCTGTACGTTCCGCCGGGAATATTCTTAAACGTAAAGGTGCCGTTGCTGTGTGTGGTCTGCGCGCGATTTATTCCTTCTAAAAATAAATAGGTATAACTGATGGGTTCACCTGTTTCTTCGTCGATAACAATACCAGTAAGAGTACTGTTTTGAAGCTCAGATGCAGCTAATGACTGGGGCAGCAACCAAGAGACTGTCAAAGCCATTAATAAGATGAAATATAATTTTAAAGACTTTGTCATAAGTGTCTTATAAAATGATATAGGAAAAGAATCAGCCGGAAATAACGAATGTCTCCGGCTGTATTAGTTATTGATTTGTTTCTACTACCTGAATAGTGATAGCATTATTTTCTCCTACATTTGGAGTTTCAAAATCTGAATGTATCTCATTATGCATGAGCATAAATTGAACAGTGGTTTCTCCTGCAGCTTTGCCTGTAATATGGAATTGCCATCGTCCATCTGAGTCTGTTTGTACAACTTCGGCAATCTCCGAATTGGCTATTTCCCAGTCTAAACTGTACTCATCCCCGAGGTCTTCACCATGAACTTCATTCCCATTTTCATCTTTAAATTCAGTGGTAATTAATGTCGTTTGCTCACCTACAGCGACGTTGAATTGACCTTCGGTGGTTTCACTTGAATGATTATAGGAAACGATAACGTCTCCATTTATGAGAAACTCAACAGCATCAGGTTCAGTATGTTCTTCGTGGTCATTATCATTGCTGGCAGGGTTACTACATCCTGCAAAAAGCAATATAACAGCAAAAGTTAGCGCAATTAGTTTGGTCAAAAAATTTGTAGAAATATTCATTGTTCTTGGTATTATATCTGAAAGTGGATATGGTTACAGCACGACCATCATGCTTTAACCCTGTTTTCAAAAAGACTGATTATTAACCAAGAACGGGAGGAGAGCGTCCCCGATTGACGACAACAGCACGTGATTGCTTGTTATCATCAGTAAATACAATTTGCTCTTCAGTTCTGAAAAAAGTGGTTTCGGAATCATTTATTGAAGGAATATCGCCTTCAATAAGATTGGCACAAATAGGACAAAGCGTATAATCAGCGGTAAGACAATGCCCTGTATCAGCAAATTCTGAAGAATTGTGAAGTTCCAGATTGTGGTGGGAGTGTAACGTAGAAAAGGAAAGGCTGATGCCCAGAAGCATTATCAGCAAAAGCCCAATTGATATGTTAATTCTACGTCTTATCATAATTAGAGTCAAAAATTATCATTCTAACGAGTGTGAACCAAATAAAAGTACGTAAAAAAACTTTTTTAGTGGTTGAGTATTTATACTATTCGTAAAACTTTGTTTTATTCTTTACAGCTAATTTCAGTAAAAATGTTATATGATTTTGAAGAAGCTCATCAAATTTTCGGTTTTACTGTTCATACTAGGAATATTCGGGATGAGTTCTGCACTTGCACAGCAAAACTGGGACTGGCATATAACCGGAGGTACTGTTTTCGATGGCAGCGGTGAAGAATCGTATCAGGCAGATCTATTGATTCGTGGTGATTCTATCGCCTATATCGGAGATGTGGCTGCTGATACCATCCAAGCGAAACATTTTGTGGATGCTTCCGGAAAAGTTATTACTCCCGGCTTTATTGATCCGCATGCCCATGGCAATCCGTTAGAAACACCGGAGTTCCACAATTTTCTGGGTATGGGCGTAACTACTATTGTATTGGGGCAGGATGGTTCTTCGCCCGCTGTCGGGGCTCTTTATAGCTGGATGAAAAAAGTTGAGGAAGCAAATCAGGCGGTAAATATAGCGCTGTTGTCGGGACATGGAAGCATTCGTTCCAAGGTAGATATCGGTAAACGAGATCCTACGCAAAAAGAGTTAAAGCGAATGCGAAAACTATTGCAGTCAGATTTGAATGCCGGGGCATTTGGAATGAGTACAGGGCTTGAATACGTGCCGGGGATGTATGCAGGAGAGAATGAGCTGCAAGAACTTGCTAAGGTAGTAGGTAATGCGAATAGAATTGTCATGAGTCATATGCGTAGCGAGGATAATTCTGAAATTGAATCTTCTTTGGATGAGCTTGCTGCACAGGGAGACGTATCCAGCGTGCATGCCTCACACCTTAAAGTGGTTTATGGAAAAGGTGCTGAGCGAGCTAAGGAGATTTTAGAATATATTGATGATTACAGGCAGAAAGGTATTGAAATAACGGCTGATATTTATCCTTATTCAGCTAGTTACACCGGTATTGGAATTGTCTTCCCGGATTGGGCAAAAACGGAGTCGGAATGGAAAAATGCTTTGCAGGAGCGTCCGGAAGTATTGCGTCAATTTTTGGTAAATAAAATAAGACAGCGTAATGGCCCCGGTGCTATTCTATTCGGATCAGGGGAATTTGCCGGATTAACGCTTAAAGAAGCTGCAGATCAGGAAAGCAAATCCGCGACTGAGTTACTCATGGAGATGGGACCACAATCGGCTTCGGCGGCTCATTTTGTGATGGACCAAGAACTCCAGGATCAGCTTATACTGGGGGAAAATGTGATGGTGAGTTCAGATGGAAGTCCAACTATGCATCATCCGCGAGGTTATGGGAGCTTTGCTAAAATGATTCGATACTATGTGAATGAAAATGAATTGCTCAGCCTAGAAAAGGCCATTTTCAAAATGACCGGTTTACCTGCCCAAACAATTGGGTTAGAAAATCGCGGATTACTTCAGGAAGGGATGAAGGCCGATTTGCTGATATTTAATCCCAAGAAAATTCGGGATCGAGCGACGTTTGAAGATCCCCATAAATTGGCTGAAGGGTTTGATTGGATTATGGTAAATGGGACGCTTGTTCGAAAAGAGGGTGAATTTAATGAAGAAAGAAAGGGGCGAATACTAATGGATAGAAGAAAATCAGGAAAGTAAATTTTCAAAAACCAATTGGAGTGTAGACCAGTCCAGGTATATGTAAATAAGAAAAGAAGTGCCACTGAGCATGAAAAGATAAGACGGTTTTATCCAACTTGTTGCTTCATTTTTATGATACTTTTCGATCAATCCGCTGACGAAAACACCAACTGCGAATCCAAAAATGAAGTAGGTCATAAATTCGAAATAAAATAGAAATACTCGTCCGATCACACGACCGGACGAGTTAGGAAGTTATGCTGTTTCTAAAAGCTCTTTAAGCGTAATACCAATCTCAGCAGGGCTATCAACAACCGTAACTCCTGCATCGCGCAATGCTTTTTTCTTGGCATCAGCGCCACCTTCTCCGCCAGAAATGATGGCACCAGCATGGCCCATTCGTCGGCCCGGAGGTGCTGTGCTGCCTGCAATAAATGCAACAACGGGTTTATCTACATTTTCTTGGATATAAGCTGCTGCTTCTTCTTCTGCAGTACCACCAATCTCACCAATAAGTACAATGGCTTCCGTATCATCATCAGCTTCAAAAAGTTTTACCGCGTCGGTGTGCGTAGTTCCGATAACCGGATCGCCGCCTATACCGATTGCAGTACTTTGGCCAAGATCAGCCTTGGTAAGCTGGTCAACCGCTTCGTAGGTAAGGGTTCCGGATCGGGAGATAAGTCCCACTTTACCGGGCGTAAAAATATTGCCGGGCATAATCCCAATTTTAGCTTCGCCGGGAGTGATAACACCGGGACAGTTGGGCCCAATAAGTGTTGCTCCATGACTGTTAACAATTTGTTTGGCCGTAACCATATCCTTAACAGGAATGCCTTCTGTAATACAGATAATGGTTTCTATTCCGGCAAAAGCAGCTTCAGAAATCGCATCACCGGCAAAAGCGGGAGGTACGAAAATAACTGATGTGTTGGCATCTTCCTTTTCGACCGCATCAGCTACTGTATTGTAAACGGGGAGCCCGTGGTGCTCATTTCCGCCTTTTCCGGGCGTAACACCTGCCACAATATTAGTGCCGTATTCAATCATTTGCTCGGCATGGAAGCTTCCTTCACTACCGGTAATTCCTTGTACAACTAATCGAGTATCGTTACCTACAAGTACGCTCATGAACTTTCCTAAATTAAGTTAAAATAATTTCCGTAAGTCGGTCGGAATATACCGAGATCAACATGATTTGGCAAAGAGAGGATTTAGCAACTTTATAAAAATAGTTTACCAGCCATTACTTGGCAGTTTACAATTCCAATAAAAAAAGAGTCCGCTGTAGGGCGGAC
>CAYNKF010000218.1:0-4686 GCA_964397705.1 uncultured Balneolaceae bacterium
TTATCGTTCATGATTTGTGATTTCCAATAAACTTTTTCTGTTTCAATATTGCTATAGCTTCCATGAAAAATGAACATAATTGGGTATAGCACATTACTATCATAGTTATTCGGTAAGATTATTTCATATTTAACATGTGATGCATTATCCATGCTTCTTTCAATATCTTTGAGTTTTGAACTCAACAATTTACGCTTAAATATGGAAAGGTGATCCAAAAATAAAATACCTTCAAGATGATCGGTTTCATGCTGTATCACTCTTGAAAGCCAGCCATCAACCTCGAGTTCCTGCTCGTTAAAATCACGGTCCAGGTAGTTTACCACAATTTTTTTGGGACGCGTTACTGATGCATTAACGCCCGGTATGCTCAGGCACCCTTCCTCCATATCAACTTTCTCTTCACTTTCAAAGCTAATCTCAGGATTGATGAGGGCCATCGGGCCATACTTACTCCCTCCCTCTTCTTCTGTTAAGGGACCGGCGTCAGCCACAAAAATCCGTAGCAGTTCTCCTATTTGGGGAGCAGCAAGTCCAACTCCATCAGAATTGTACATAGTGTCGAACATGTTATCGATAAGCTGCTGAATTTCAGGCGTGTTTTCTTTGACGGGTTCTGCTTCTTTGCGAAGCACCTCATCATCATATGTAACGATCGGTAATACGGACATTATTTGCTTTTACAAGTTCAATATATTTCTGAAGAATAATTGCGGCAGCGGCCTGATTTACTCGATCAGACTCTCTGCGTTTCATTTTGGGGACTCCCGCTTCAACCATTGCTCGAACGGCCTCTTTGGTTGTATAGCGTTCATCAATTTTAGCTATTTCAATATCAGGGAATTGTGCCTCAAGCTTAGTCAAAAACTCCTCAACCATCTTGATAGCTCTACCTTCGTCTCCTTCGGGAGTAAGAGGCCAGCCCACTACAATCTTTTCGACGTTTTCATTTTCAACCTGTTCTTCAAGAGCTTCAAAAACGTCATCTACGTAGTAGGTTCCGATGGGATTGGCTACTGTTTTTAATAAATCGGTACGCGCTAAACCAATCCATTTTGTTCCTACATCTATACCGATTATTCTTCCATATTCTGCCACGGCTAATCTTCCATTTCTTCTACTTCCTCTTCGTCAAGAGGTTGTTTTAAAAATTCTTTTAACAATTTACTGGGTTTAAAATGTGTTTTGCGATGAGGAGGTACATATATCTCTTCGTTTGTGCGCGGATTCCGCGCTTTTGGTTTCGCTTTGGTCTTTTTCACTTCAAAAACACCAAAATCGCGTAATTCAATCCGACACGTTGGATCTGCATCCATCATCGTTTCGCGCAAGGCATCTAACACAGCATTGACCCACGGGTCAGACTGAACCATCGGTTCGTCCATCTGCTCAGCAACGCGTCTTACAATGTCTCTTTTTGTATAGGTTATCATAATCTGTAAATGATATTTTAACTCTGTAATTCAACACTTTCTGTTCAACACTTTTCTGGTAGTGTCTCTGGTCTCTAATAGAGGAAAAAGCACTAATTTTTTATCTGGTTGATGATATTACTTTTATTACAGATATAAAAATTATCCTCTTCGATAAGTAGTAACGAAAACAATAACTTATTCGTACCTGAAGACACTTTTTACGCCATCCACTTTCTGCAGCTTATTAATAATGCGCCCGAGATGGTCAATATCATCCACATAGACCGTAAGAATGCCTTCAAACATCCCACTGTCACTATTGACGTTAATGCTTTTCATATTCGTTTCAAGCGACTTCGAAAGCACATCGGTAATATCGTTAATCATGCCTACGCGATCTTCCCCAATCACCTTAACCGCGCCAAGGAATTTGGAATCAATATTTTTGGCCCAAGAAACATCCACAATTCGTTCGCCATCGGTTTGTATAAGATGGTGAATATTCTTGCAATTTGATCGGTGTACCTTCACATCACCGGTTCGGCTGATAAAGCCCATCACATCATCACCGGGAATGGGGTTACAGCAGTTAGCATAACTGTATTTAACGTTGGTAAGCTCACCATTTATAACCAGCGCCTTATCATCACTGATCGAGCGCGCCGCATTAATATATGTTTCCTGAATTTCCTCTTCGGTTACAGGAGCCGGCTTGTCCTCATCCTCCTGCTCATCAATACGTCCCTTACTGGTAAACTGTTTAACGACCTTATAGAGCTCGTTGACATCAAAGCTCCCTTTTCCAATATCATAAAACAGATCCTGGGTAGAATCGAATTTTAGCTTCTGAGCAATGCGGGTTAGATCCTGTTCCGAGATTTCAATGTTAGCACGCTTGGCTTTCTTTTCCCAAATCTCTCGCCCCTCATCAGCCTTCTGACGTTCTTTCTGTTTAATGTATTGCCGAATACGAGACTTGGCCTTATGGGTAACAACATCATTAATCCAATCGGGATTAAGATTAATTTTATTCCCCGTAATAATCTCTACCTGGTCCCCAATATCCAATTTCTGACGGAGTGGCGCCATTTTACCATTCACCTTTGCAGCAATAGCCCGCTCACCAATCTCGCTGTGTATATCGAAAGCAAAATCGATCGGCGTTGCCCCCTGTGGCAAAGTCCGCAACTCACCATCAGGGGTAAACACATAAATTTCATCCTGATACAAATTCAGTTGAAAGTCTTTGACAAATTCTGTGGCCGCATCGGGACGGGGATTATCCAGCACGTCGCGCACCCAGTGCACGAATTTTTCCAGCGTTTCAGAACCGCCTTCCTTGCCCTCCTTGTACTTCCAGTGTGCAGCCACCCCTTTTTCAGCAATATCATCCATATGGCGGGTGCGAATCTGCACCTCAACCTTGCGTCCTTTTTGGGTGATCACCGTCGTATGCAGTGATTGATAGCCGTTGGCTTTCGGTACCGAGATAAAATCGCGAAACCGCTTGGGAATAGGCGTATACCAATCCGTAATAATGGAATAGACGCGCCAGCAGTCCTCTTTAGTATGTGGTTCTTCGAGGATGATACGGATGGCAAAAAGATCGTAGATCTCCTCGAAGGGCTTTTGTTGGCGCTGCATCTTACGGAAGATCGAATAAATATGCTTGGGACGCCCTTTCATTTCAAAGGTAAAGCCCTGATCATCCAATTCCTCCTCGATAGGATCCATAAATTCTTCAATAAAAGCCTCTCGTGATTCCTTCTTTTCCCGAAGCTTACGAGCAATAAATTTATAAGAATTGGGATCAATTACTTTAAAACAGAGATCTTCAAACTCACTTTTAATATTAAAAAGCCCAAAGCGATGTGCCAGTGGAGCATACAACTCCATAGTTTCTGTAGCCTTTTGCATCTGCTTTTCGCGCGGCAGATGCTGAATCGTACGCATATTGTGTAGCCGATCGGCAAACTTAATTAACACCACGCGGATATCTTCTGCCATTGACAGAAGCATTTTCATAAATGTTTCCGCCTGTTTGGTGTTTCGGCTCTTAAACACACCCGAAATTTTCGTTACCCCGTCAATGAGATGCGAAACGGTATCGCCAAATTTTTCTTTGATATCATCGAGCGTAACCTCAGTATCTTCAACGGTGTCATGCAGCAGCGATGCCACCACCGAAACATCATCAATATTAATTTCTGCGGCCACAATTTTAGCCACTGCCACGGGGTGATAGTAATAGGGTTCACCGGAGGCGCGCTCAATACCCTCATGCGACAGATAACAGAGCTTAAATGCGCGTGAGATAAGGTTCTCATCTACCTCTTCCAGATTTTCACGGCATACCCGTAACAGCTCATCAAGATCCTCTTGCTGAGGCGGATCCAGAACATATCCGTCCAGATCAAGATTATATTTCGTTTTTGTATCTGCCATAAAGGTTAAACAAAAAAGGATTTAAGCGCTTTCATTGGTAGTAAGAACAATACTAATGCTTGCTACATTCAAAAAAGGGACTGTGTACTTATTTAGCAATCACTAAAATAAATAAAAAATAAAAAAAGCGGACGCCTTGATAACGTCCGCTTTTTGAACTTATGTATATTATTTAGAATGACAATGAAACTCCGAAAATTAGTCGTCCAGTATTTCCATCTCGAATATCGGAGAGATTCGCGTCTTGTGTTAGACTGCCGAAACTATCTGCCGCCTGAAAGCGGTATTCAACAAATGGTTTTATGACTGGAATAGGACTTACATTGGCACCTACAAAACCATTCCAAAAAATATTACTATCGTCCGTACTGCTGATATCCAAAGTTTGAGCACCAACCCCGGTACCTACATATGGCGATACCAAACCAAGGGAAATGCCTGCAGTGGCAGCTATACCATAATCATAAGCGGAAATATCTCCAACTGTAACTCCACTATCAGAGACATAATTATCTTCACTAAAATAACTAAAGTGCCCGCGTAAACCCAGATTTACGACTGGAAGTTTTTGAAAAATATCACGCTCTAATCGGATCCCAAACCCATTCTGAGGATCTTCATTTCTAATTTCATAAGAAGCACCTATACTGGTTTGGGCTTTACTCATCTCGGGCATTACTCCCAGTGTTAGCGCAAATACAATTACTGCTAAAATGCTTTTAGAAAAATTCATAGTGGTCTCCTCTTAAGTGTGGAATTTTGTTTTTAGTATTTTTTATAGGGTAAGGGTGTAATAAAAGTTTTGCAAATTAAGTTACTACATAAT
>CAYNKF010000219.1:0-4683 GCA_964397705.1 uncultured Balneolaceae bacterium
AAAGTTCGGATCATAGGAATAAGATGCAAAATGTTTGAGTTCAGCTTTTGTGGATTTCCCCTTTCCTCGAATCTCGCACAGAGCAATATCAAGCCCATCCAGTGAAGTTCCGGACATCAGACCAATGATGGTTCTGCTCGATTTTTGAGCTATGTCTTGTAGTTTTTCGATGTTGGGATTCATGAACAAAATGGCTGGTTTAGTACACTAAATAGAAGATTATAATCAACGGTATTTGAGTATTGATAGCAATGAAAACCTAAGCAAAATGCCAATTTAATGAATAGCATGCATCAACGTTTGGAATAGAATGTTGAGTGTGACTTTTAATGCCTTCTGTAATCCTATGAATAAATCACTATAATGTCGACTTTGAAAAGAATTTTCGTAAAAGCAAAGAACGGGTCTAAAGGTGGAATTTTCTATAATTGATTATATCGTTATTGTAGTGTACCTGGTTGGGGTAGCCGGGTTAGGGATCTATGCCGCCGGTCGTCAGTCTTCTACATCCGATTATTTTATGGGGGGGGAGGGACTTCCATGGTGGGCAGTTATGTTTTCCGTGGTGGCAACTGAAACCAGCACTCTTACTTTTATCAGTATCCCTGCCGTAGCCTATGGGGGGAACCTTACCTTCTTGCAAATAACGCTGGGATATATAGTGGGACGGATTTTAGTCAGCAAGCTTTTACTGCCTGCCTATTTTAAAGGAAAGCAAACTACGGCTTACCAGTTTTTGGAGCAGCGGTTTGGAGCTTCTATGAGAAATGCAGCAAGTACAACTTTTATGATTACTCGTTTACTAGCAGATGGCGTCCGTCTTTTTGCTACGGCTATCCCGCTTGCTATTATTCTGCGCCTCGGGGGTGCATTTATTGGTTGGACTGATTTCGAAGTGTATTTGTTGGCTATAGCTGCAATATCAATTATTACCCTTATTTATACACTCATCGGGGGTATTAAGGCAGTTGTTTGGATGGATGTAATGCAGATGGGCGTATATATAGGAGGTGCGGCGTTGGCAATAGGGATCATTCTGATTGATTTACCGAATGGCCTAAGCGGTGCAATATCTGTTGCCGCAGATGCGGATAAGCTACAAATTCTAGATTTCGGATTCGGACAGCCGTTTTCGGATTTTATTGCTCAGCCCTATACCTTTTTCACGGCGTTAATTGGTGGAGCAATATTTTCAATAGCTTCTCACGGTACTGACCAGCTCATTGTTCAGCGTCTCCTTACCACGCAAAACGTGGATAATAGTCAGCGTGCATTAGTTTGGAGTGGAGTTGTCGTAGCCCTGCAGTTTGGGTTATTTTTATTTATTGGCCTGTTGCTATACGCTTTTTATGATGCACAGTCTGCCCAGGAATTGGGATTGGCAACAACCGACGAAATTTTTGCGAAGTTTATTGTAGAGCAGTTGCCCGTTGGTCTCTCCGGATTAATCATCGCTTCACTGTTTGCGGCCGCAATGAGTAGCCTCAGTTCATCACTCAACTCGTTAGCCTCATCAACAACGTTGGATCTGTATAAGCCATATTTTGGAAGCGACAATACGCAGGCCGAAGATCTTAAAATATCGCGCATTATAACGATGATATGGGCCGTTATTTTAACAGGTTCTGCCTTCTTTTTTGCGTTTTTACAGCTACAGGAAGGAGAGCGTCCCGCCGTGGTAGAGCTTGGTCTTGGAATTGCATCGTACACCTACGGGGGATTACTTGGTGCCTTTATGCTCGGTCGATTTTTTACGAAGCCCGATAAAACTGATGCAATGGTTGGCTTTTTTGTGGGATTGATCTCACTGCTTTTTATGGTAGAGGGACCCATTCATATTATTCTGCCCGGTGAACCCTTGGTGATTGCCTGGCCGTTGTATACAGTGGTAGGTAGCTTAATCGTAATTATAGTTGGAAATCTCTCCCATCTTGTAAAACAGATATAAAATCAGTTGAATGATTTTTTCATTTCATGCCAATTATCCTGTGACCAAAAAAAATTGCAGGAATTAAAAATTATACGTTATTTAGATCTGATAAAAATAAGAGGGCGTCTGTTTATGAGTGAAAACCAACCCAATTTTTTGGTTTCATAAGTAAGGTTTGCCCCTTGTTAGCTAAACTGCAATTGAAAAATTAACAGCCCCTGGCTATGTATTCTAAAACCTTGCTTAACATAATTTGTTTTATATCCTCTCTTTTTTCAGTGCGGACTGCGAGAAGCCATTTGTACATAGCTTTTATAGTTGCCAACGCTATAAGAAGTTATCATCCAAATTATTTTCTTGAACGCATGTCAACGCTGAATTAATTCGCACTTGTCTTACGATTATCCTCCATAAGGAAAGTAATTGTAACCTAAAGAATTCTTAAGCAAGTGTGGAAGAAACTAAAATTGAATAAAATCGGTTGGTGGCAATGCCGAATTTTAGCTCCTGGTTTAGCGTACCATTTAGTGCATACTTTATGTACTTAGAATATTTCGGGGATGGAAAATTGCATGCTTAAAGAGTATATGTAACAACAGCATTGCAGGACCAATTCAACAAAAAGGGTGAGTCAAAAGACGTAATAAAATGAAATAAGCTCAGTAAGAACATGAAAAAAAGAAAACTTAATAAAGAATTAGGACTATTTGACGTCTATGCAATTAGTACGGGGGCCATGTTTAGCTCGGGTTTCTTTCTGCTGCCGGGAATTGCAGCTGCTGAAACCGGAGCATCAGTATATTTAGCCTATCTTGCGTCTGGTTTGTTAATGATACCTTCGATGTTGAGTGTGGCAGAATTGTCTACCGCTATGCCTAAGGCAGGAGGGACCTATTATTTTTTAGATCGCAGCTTAGGACCAATGGTAGGGACTGTGGGAGGGCTTGGCTCTTGGTTTGCTCTGATATTTAAAAGCTCCTTTGCATTAATTGGTATGGGGGCCTACCTGTCACTTTACGTTAATGTGCCAATTACTCAGTTAGCTCTTATTCTCACAGTAATATTCGGGGTGCTTAACATATATGGAGCCAAAGAGACAACGCTGTTGCAGCGTATCTTGGTAGCTACGCTTTTGGGAATCATGGCCGTATTTATCATTCAGGGTTTATCGGCTGTATGGGGATCAGAAGCCACAAGCACCTACAGTGAATATTCGGACTTTTTCCGGAATGGGCTCCATGGCTTTACTTATACCATTGGACTTGTAATTGTTTCTTACGCAGGCCTTACTAAGGTAACAAGTGTTGCTGAAGAGGTTCAGAATCCGGATAGAAATATTCCGTTGAGTATGATATTGTCGCTTTTTACCGCCACTGTCATTTACGTAATTGGTGTGTATATCATGTTGAATGTGCTTAATCCTGAAGAATTTTATGCGAGTCTTACGCCTGTAGCCGATGCGGGTGAAAAGTTTTTATCGTGGCTGCCGGGATCTTGGGGAGTCACAGCTGTGGTTGTTGCAGCTGTTGCTGCCTTTGCATCTACCGGAAATGCAGGAATTATGTCGGCTTCCAGATATCCTTTTGCAATGTCGAGGGATGAGTTAATTAGTCCACGATTTTCAAAATTAGGCAAAACAGGGACGCCCACATTTGCCATTATTGTAACGATTATTTTGATGGCTGTTGTTCTATTGGTTTTTGATGTAGAAGCGGTAGCTAAGCTGGCAAGTGCATTTCAGTTGCTTCTTTTTGGCATAATGAGCCTTTCGGTTATAGTAATGCGCGAGAGCAAGATTGATGGATATTCACCAGGTTTTCGATCTCCGTTGTATCCATGGGTACAAATTGTTGGCATGATAATCCCTGTGTGGCTCATCGCAGAGATGGGATTTATGCCTGTTTCTCTAACCGGGATAATAATTGTGCTCTGTATCGTTTGGTATTTCTATTATGCCGGAGAAAAGATAGAGCGGCAAGGAGCTATTTTTCATGTGCACGAGCGTCTCGGTCGTAAAAGGTACGAAGCACTCGAGTATGAGCTGATGTCGATACGGAATGAAAAAAACGGGGATGAGAAATTAGCTTATGAAGAAGTTGTAGCTAGGAGTTTCATCATGGATATCAGTGAAAGCGACAAACTGATTGATGAATGCACAGATATCGCTGCAGAGATATTTTCGGGCCGTATCAAGAAAGAAAAGGGTGAGATTAAACATGAGTTACAGAAACAATATAAGGCCAATACTCATAATCTTGGAAAGGGAGTCATCATATGCAAGATTGGGTATGAAGATATTACCACCGCTGAGATTGTTGGGTTTAGAATAAATGAATCTGCCGGTAAATTATCGAGCGATATTGGTGAAGAGATGCATGCATTAATCTTTCTCATTACTCCTGTAAAAGCTTATGGTCTCGATATGCGCCTTCTCGGGCATTTGGCAGAGATTGTAAACCAGCCCAATTTCCTTCAGCGGTGGCACGAAGCAAAATCAGAAAAGCAGCTTCGAGAAGTGCTTATAAGCGATGAACACTTTATCCATCTATATGTTTCTATAAATGAATTCCTGAATCGTCAAAAAGGAAAGAAGATAGGAGAAATTGATTTGCCGGGCGATTGCCTGGTAGCTATCGTCTACAGACAGGGTGATTTAATTATTCCTCACGGTAATACTGTACTTGAAGCTGATGATGAGCTTACGATAATTGGGGGTCCCGATGCTATCAGGGAATTAAAATCATAAATACTTC
>CAYNKF010000220.1:0-4648 GCA_964397705.1 uncultured Balneolaceae bacterium
TGGGACTAAGCGAATCTACACAAGTGTGCTATAAGGAACTTAATTTTGAGCTGGAAGGTGTAGAAGTGTACGGCAAAATGAAATATGAAAGTGGTGTACACCGAGTCCAGCGTGTTCCCGAGACGGAAACACAGGGACGTGTTCATACTTCTGCAGCGACCGTTGCTGTACTGCCTGAAGCAGAGGAAGTGGATATCGATGTAAACATGTCGGATATCCGGGTAGATACATTCCGTGCCAGTGGAGCAGGGGGACAGCACGTGAACAAGACTGATTCGGCTGTAAGGCTAACCCATGAACCCAGTGGCGTAGTGGTGGAGTGCCAGCAAGAACGTTCACAGCATCAGAATAAAGAGAAAGCGATGAAGATGCTTCGCTCGAAGCTTTATGAAAAAGAAGAGGAAAAGCTTCGCAAAGAGCGAGAAGAGGAACGAAACAGTCAAATTTCAACAGGTGATCGAAGTGCTAAAATTCGGACGTATAATTTCCCGCAGAGTCGCCTAACAGACCACCGTATCAATTTAACGTTGTATAACCTCGAAGATATTATGAAGGGAGAGATTGAAGAAGTTATTGAAGCGTTACGGGTTCAAGATAATCTTGATAAGCTGAATGCGGTAATGGAGGAAGGATAGTTATTAGTTATCAGGGGATAATTCCCCCAATAACCAATAACATAACAGATCAATAAATGACTAATTAAACTTTAGGACCAGCCTTAATAAGATCTTTGCTTGCCTCATCTTCAAACTGCTGGAAGTTCTCAGCAAACATTGCTGCCAACTCTTCTGCTTTATCGTCATAAGCTTCCTTATCACTCCAGGTATTTCGTGGGCTAAGTATTTCTGATGGAATGTCATCTACTTCCGTAGGAATAGCCAGCCCAAATACTGGATCAATATCAAAAGTAGTATTCTCAAGATCGCCTTCTAGAGCTTCGCTCAACATTTGACGAGTATGACCCAGCTTCATACGGTGGCCTTCGCCGTACGGCCCGCCGGTCCAGCCTGTATTTAGTAACCAAACGGTGGAGTTGTGCTTGCGAATTTTTTCGGCCAACAACTCGGCATATACAGTGGGATGTAATGGCATAAATGGTGCTCCAAAGCAGGCTGAAAATGTTGCCTGGGGTTCGGTTACTCCACGTTCCGTACCTGCAACCTTTGCAGTGTATCCGCTGATAAAGTGATACATGGCCTGTTCCGGGGTCAGCTTCGAAATAGGTGGTAGTACTCCAAAAGCATCACAGGTTAAGAAAATTACGTTGCTTGGATGGTCGCCTTTTCCATCATCAGCTGCATTGGGTATATAGTTAATCGGATAGGAACATCTCGTGTTTTGCGTGTAACTGGTATCGTCAAAATCTGGTTCGCGATTTTCGTAGAGAACAACATTTTCAAGGATTGTTCCCGGCATTTTGGTAGTCGCATAGATGAGCGGTTCCCCTTCTTCAGAAAGGTTAATAGTTTTAGCATAACATCCGCCTTCAATATTAAATACACCGTCTTCGCTCCAACCATGCTCGTCATCTCCAATAAGAATGCGGTTTTGATCGGATGACAGGGTTGTTTTTCCTGTTCCGGATAGCCCGAAGAATACGGCAGTATCACCGTCTTTACTCATATTAGCCGAACAATGCATGGCCATTACATCCTGCTTAGGAAGCAGGTAATTCATGACTCCAAAAATTCCTTTTTTTACTTCACCGGAATATAGAGTTCCGCCAATAAGGATAATTTTTTTGTCAAAGTTTACCAGAACAAATGCTTCACTTCTTGTTCCGTCCTTTTCGGGGTCAGCTTTAAAATTTGGAGCTGCAAGTACCGTAAATTCCGGCTCATGGTTTTTTAATTGCTCATTGGTAGGACGAATAAACATGTTGTGAGAGAAAAGCCCGTGATAGGCTGCTTCGCTTACTACTCTTACATTCAGCTGATATTTTTCATCGGCACCTGCATAACAGTCTTTGACATAGATTTTTTTGTCCTGCAGATAATCAGTTACTTGCTCAAAAAGATTTCCAAAAACGTCTTCATCAGTAGGTTGGTTGATTTCTCCCCAGTCGATATCGTCATGTATAGAGGGCTGGTCAACAATAAACTTGTCTTTCGGAGAACGTCCCGTATATTTACCCGTTAAAACGCGTAGGGCATAGTCTTTTGTTAAAACAGCTTCACCATTTTGAATTGCTTCCTCATAAAGTTCAGGAGGAGTGAGGTTCCAAATGGCATTATCATTGTTTTCTAATCCTAAATAATCAAGCCCGACGTTGCTTCGTGGGTGCGTATGCTTACTCATTGATAAGTGATTTTTTAGTCCTTTACAGTTTAATTTTATCAGCTTTTGTGAAATGAGTAGAAAGGTATTTCATACCGCTCATTTCAAATGCTAAGTATAAGCATTATTATAATGAATGTAGCGTTCATAGCAAGGATTTGAACTCTTTGATGACCGAAAGCGCTTACAGATTAAAATTTGAAAGATATTATTCTCAAAGAGCTTAATAAGTTGCTCAAATTTATTTAGTAATAAATTTATTGAGGTTACTAAAAGTAGTTAGAGGTTCTGGAATGAAATTATATTGGGGTAACCGAACCTACCGGCTTTATTTAGGGTGAATGCAAAACTTCAAAAAATATTGTTATAAGCTTCGCTGTACAATTTTTGAACTTCTTTCTTTTTGGTGAGAATTTTTGTGGTATCAATACGTGACTTCAGTTCTTTAAGCACAGCCTTAGCTTTAGCGTTTTGATTTAGAGCGACATGCGATTTTACAATGTTAACAATACATTTAACCCCTCTAATTTTATATTCATCATATTCTGATGGAATAAATGTATCAGAAGCTGTTTTGAACTTTTCTATAGCTTTTTTATATCTCTCCATTTTGTAATCATTAAGAGCCCAATCTTCATAAAGTTTTGCAAATGTATCCTCTTTTTTGCTTATGTAATCTGAATAAATGCTCTCAGATTTTCTGTAATATGAATCTGCCTTTTGATATTCATTGGTTGCCGAAAATAAATTTCCATAGCTACGGTAAAATCCCGCCATATTATAATGATTGGGCTTATAGTTATTTTTATAAATTACCAGTTGTTCTTTTCGTAACTGTTTGGCTTTATCAAATTGATTTTGATCGAGATAAATACTGGCAAGGTGACCCTTTGAAAAAGCTACATAGGGATGATCATTGCCATAGAGATTAGTATCAATTGCTAAAGCTTTTGTGAAAAGTGATTCAGCTGCAGTATTGTTACCAACATAAGATTCTAAAACCCCTAAGTTGGTTAGGGTAGCTGAAAGGTTAGGATGTGGATTTTCTTCATAGAGTTTGTTTTTAATATCCAGCGACTTTTGATAATAGATCCTGGAAGAATCATATTTTGCTCGAGTCATGTAATAAAGCCCAATGTCACCGGCAATGCTTGCCGTAACCACATCATTTTCTCCGTTGAAATGCTCGCTTGTCTTAAGAGCTTTAAACATGAGAGAATCAGCAGTTTTATGATCCCCTTCACGATGAGTTGATCGTCCGAGACTTTTTATAATATCAATATATAAGGCTGTATCGACAGGGGTTTGCTGTATAACATTATCATAAGCTTTTTGGAAGTACACCCTTGAAGAATCATAATTGCTCATACCTTCTTCTACAAAACCAAGATGGTGATATAGCTTGGAATAAACGGGGCTGGATGTATTGCGTGCTGCAAGAATCTTTTTGGATTTCAACAACTCTGTTTTCCCTTCCTCATAATTTCCAAGATCATATGCAATACCGCCCAGTTTTATATGGCTCTTGGCAGTATTTATAGAGTTAGGTCCAAAATACTTATGATTTAATTGTAAGGTGGTGTCCACAAGTTCCCGAGCTTTATCAAAATTTGAAATATTTTGATAGATAGTACTTAGGGTAAACAAAAGTTCAATTTTTACTTCTGGATCAAGATTTCTTTGTAATACATTATGGGTACCGTTCTTGAGAAGCTTAGGAAGGCTGGCTGTTTCAGCATCCCCGGAAATGGGATCGTTAGCCTCAAATATATTGATTAAGATCTCTTTCGTGTTTTTTGCCTTTTGGGCTTCAATTTTAGCTTGATCTCGTTCTTGGGTAATACGCCAAGTATAAAAACCAGTAAGGCCCATAATTACAAAAATTAAACAGGCTGTAATTGCTACCGATTTTTTATGTCGCTTAAAGAATTTTTGACTGCGATAGCTGAAGGAATCTTCACATGCTGATACCGGTTTGCCTTCGTAATAGTTTTTCAGATCTTCTAAGAATTCATTGGCAACACGATAACGGTGTTCAGGCTCTTTGCGAATTGCCTTGAGTGCGATAGCGTCCAAGTCACCCTTTAAACGTTTACGGACTTTATGGTCGGATACTTTTGAACTTGGTTTAGGAGCTTTTGTATTTACTATTTCCTGTTCAATTTCGTAACGAGAAAGTTCTGAAAAATCGAGTGGGGGGGCTCCTGATAATAAACGATAAAAAATGACCCCAAGGGCATAGAGATCTGTAGCAGTGGTGATATTTTCTTGGCGAACTTGTTCGGGTGCGGCATACTCAGGAGTAAGCAGACGGACACCGGTTTTTGTTAAGGCTTGATCCTCATTGTCTTTAATTAGTTTTGATATACCA
>CAYNKF010000221.1:0-4629 GCA_964397705.1 uncultured Balneolaceae bacterium
GACATATGTATGTATTCGGAGTTTCATACTCAAAAGATGTGGATTGGGGACCCATTTCAAACCTTACATTCTACGATAACTATTCCTATCTGGATAAGTCCAAAGAGGCCTTCACAGACTCCCAACACAATGTACTAGGTGTTATGGTCACGGCCGGAAAGTTATATACCTATTTTGATATCGCCTCCGGAAAAAACCAACCCTGGCTGACAGATAACTTTGGGGAGGGTTTAGGAGCTGGCGTTGATGATTCCCGCTGGAATACGCGATTCAATATTAACATCGGCTACTATTTTTAATTGCTTGCTTTCCTTGCCAGTAATATTAACCCGACTTGTCATTTCGAACGTAACGTAGTGCAGAGTGAAATCTTTGTTTTCGTTCGATGACTTTAGAATCTACAGATTTCTCTCGCTTCCCGAGATGACGGGGTTTGTTACTGATGGAACTCCTAAAACTATTATTATTTCGACCGTTATTAAGAAACCCTTCTACTTAAAAAACTGTAAGGATTGAACATTTGTGAGATCTTACTATAAACTTCAAGGGTAGATATTGTATGCCTTATTACGTTTATATCACGACGAACCCTGGAAAAACGACCCTTTATATCGGGATAACCAATAAGTTAAGCAAACGGCTAAAAGAGCATCATACAAATCGAGGAGATGCCGAATCTTTTGCCGGACGTTACTATTGTTACAAGCTGATTTATTATGAAGTTTACAAAACTTCTCAAAAAGCCATAGAGCGAGAGAAGGAATTAAAGAAATGGCGTCGGGAGAAGAAAGAAACACTAATCAATAGCGTAAATCCCAATTGGGAGTTTCTGAATTATAAAGACGATTTCCGGGTGGGTAGGATGTAACTTTTATCTATCATTTCGAACGAAGCATAAGCAAAGAGAAAAATCTCTGTTTTCAGGTAACAATAAAATCAAAGATCTCTCCCTAAGGTCGAGATGACAGATTGTGTGCTTAGAATCATCATTCATCTTAACGGTCATTTCAAATGCAACACAGCAGAATGAGAAATCCAAGTTTTTAATTACTACTGTATGATGCTAATAGATCAAAAATCTTCCGCTGGTCGAGATGACTTGACCAATCATAATCTGCCCGACTTGTCATTTCGAACGTAACATAGTGGAGAGAGAAATCTTTATTTTCAATTAAAACAAGGATCTCTCACTGACGTTCGAGATGACATGATCAGAATTATTGTTTTATCTCTTTTTTTATTTGCCACTTCGAACGAAGGGCAACATAGTGAGAAATCCATGTTTAAAATTTCATCAATAAAGAAAGCCCGGGCAATTAAACCCGGGCTCCAGACTAAAAGAAAAGGAAGTAATTACTTAGTTGAATGTAAATACTCACCCATTTCTATAACATTGTTCTCACGATTAATATCAGCCATACGTTTTGTGGGATCAATCTCGATGCGCTTTATCTCTTTTGCAGGGCGAGAAACTTCAAGCGTATATGTCGGATTCACCCACGGCCAGTCTTTTTTGATGGTGCGGGGAATATCAGGATTTTCATTTGGTTTGATATTTCGCATGATCCGCATCGGAACATAAAACTGTTCCTTACTGCCATCCTCATACGTAACCATCAGGTCGATTGGCATTGGCATCAAGTCTTCCCGTTTTAGGGTTACATAGGTTGATCCATCAACACCCAACACTGAGTTGATTCCGTAGTCAATATGCTTGGTGCTCTCGATAAAGTACTGATAGTACCAGTCCAGCACCATGTCTGATTCTTCTTCCATCACACGCAGATAGTCACGCCCATCAGGATGCTTAAACTTCCATTCTTTGAAAAAGCGCTTCATTCCTCGGTCAAACGTTTCACCGCCAATGATGTAACGCAGCTGATTTAGGAATACGGCCCCGGTTGAATAAGAAGCCGTCCCATAACCACGATTAGTATGGAAGTGGTCGGCATGAGTGTCAAGCGCCTCCTGCTTACCATCTTCCACGATGTTATAATATGACTGATACGAACGTTGATGTACATTTTTACCTTCACCGTTATTAAATAACCGATCCATGGTTAACGCTGATGCATAGGTCGTAAAGCCTTCATCAAACCATGGATAACGACTCTCATTATTTGCCAATACCCCATAATACCACATATGAATAAGCTCGTGAACGGTAACGCCTACCAAGCTGCCCAGTGATCGATTACCGGTAACCAGGGTGCCCATGGGATATTCCATTCCCCCGTCGCCTCCTTGAATAACAGAGAACTTTTCGTAGGGATATTCACCAAAGTTTTCACTCATATACTGAAAAGCTTTTACTGTATACTCTGGTAGTTTTTCCCAGTGTTCACGTAGCTGCTCTTGGGAATAGCGATCGGCATTAACAGCTACCGTATCTTTTTGATAAAAGAAATGCAGCTTAGGTCCATTCGGAACCTGGGCTGTAGTATGCGTAAAGTCGGGATCAGCGCCCCACATAAAGTCATGGACCTTATCTGCCTTCCAGTGCCAGGTTAATTTTTTCGAATTCGGTCGTTCATAATCTTCGGCATAACCGTGGCCGATTTCTTCTGGATTTTGCAGATGTCCCGTTGATCCCATCACATAGGAACTGTCAATAGAAATTTCGACGTCAAAGCTGCCAAACACACCATAAAACTCGCGGCCTATATATGGATTGGAATGCCAGCCATTATCATCATATTCCGAAATTTTGGGATACCACTGACTCATTGAAAACTCAACCCCTTCTTTATTCATCCAACCGCTGCGACGAATTTGCCTTGGCACCTGACTTTCAAACTCCATATCAAAGACAGCGGTTTCACCGGGGGCAATGGGTTCATCCAGCGTAACTTCCATAACAGTGCCTTCAACATTATATGAAACGGCATCACCGTTTTGCTTTAAGCTATTAATATGGTGATAGCCGATTTCATCGTTGGGTAATTCCTGGATGCGATCACGCACACGACTATCCGGATCTTCGATCGTACGAGAGCGGACATCCATCATGCTGTTCGGTTGAAAGGCATTGAAATACAAGTGGTAAAATACCCGGTGCAACGTATCGGGCGAATTATTGTGATACGTCAGTTTTTGGGTTCCAGTAAACTGATGATCTTCGACATTAACGTCGATATCCATCTCATATTCAACCTCTTGCTGCCAGTAATTCTCATCTTGAGCATGAACAGAAATGGTCATCCCCAAAAAAAGAAATGGTAAAAGTAGGTATCGTAATTTCATAATGTGAGTTTTGATTAATTGTTAGATCTAAAAAGAATATTAATTGCTCTCAGCTAAAATGATCGATGCTTAAAACGTATTTCGACTTGCAAAAGCACGCCCTAGTGTGGCTTCGTCAATAAATTCGAGCTCCGTCCCCATAGGTATGCCATAAGCTATGCGCGTTACTTTCACGTCATCAAAAGGTTTAAGCAACTTATTAATATAATAGGATGTAGCTTCACCTTCCGAATCGGGATTGAGCGCTAAAATAACCTCGTCAATCTGTTCATCATCCTCATTAATCCGCTTCATAAGTTGCTTAATGCGAACATCATCCGGACCAATATTATCGAGAGGAGAAATTACCCCACCCAGCACGTGATAGCGGCCGCGAAACTCATTGGTTTTTTCAATTAAAAATACATCCTGTGATTCTTCAACCACGCAAATCTGTCCGGTTTGCCGCTTGGCATTTTGGCAAATAGAACAGGGATCTCCGTCGCTAATTACCCCGCAAACAGAGCAGCGAGTAATAGATTTTTTGAGACTGATCAGCGCCTCGGCCAAATTGACCACCGACTCATCATCCTGCTTCAGCAGAAACAAAGCAATGCGCCTTGCTGATTTTCGTCCTGTTCCCGGTAGCTTGGCCAGCTGCTCTATGGCCTGCTCCAATATTTCTGAAGTTCCTTCCATGTAGGAGTTATTTTATGAAGCTGTATGTCACCCTGAACTTGTTTCAGGGTCTGTTAACATGATAGATGCTGAACCAAGTTCAGCATAACACAGTAATTAAAGCCCTAACTTGCTCAGATCCATGCCTGGCATACCGCCGCCGGGAAGAATATCTTTGTAGGTTTCCTGCATACGCTCCTGGGCAGCCTCTTCAGCTTTATCCAGTGCTTTATTAACACCGGCCACCACCAGATCTTCCATCATCTCAGCATCATCGGGATCAATAACATCCTTATCCAGCTTGATACTTAAAACTTGGCGCTTGCCGTTAGCTTTAACTTTAACCATTCCTCCGCCGGCTTCAGCCTCAACTTCAAGCTTAGCGAGTTCCTGCTTTGCTTCTTCAACTTTTTCTTGCAGCTCGGAAAACTTCCCGAACATGTCAGCCATATTTTGATTCATAACAATAAAGTTTTCTTTTTTGATACGTTTAATTCATTCAAGACAATCTTAGAACGATTGTACAAAGATAAGAGTCTTTGACTACTGATTTAAATTATAATCCAATTCGGCGCCAAAGAGTTCAACCAGCTTTTTGATCGTAGGATCGCGGTCCTGAAGCTTCTTAAACCGCTCATACGGAGCCATTGACTCCTCACCATTTTTTTTCTGCTATTGCACAATGCAGGTAAGGATAAGAAAAGCTCCAATTTCGTCAACTAAAAACTT
>CAYNKF010000222.1:0-4626 GCA_964397705.1 uncultured Balneolaceae bacterium
TAATATACTTCGATAGTATTTACTTCATTGGATATTTAGCCATTTGTGGCATCATAGGCTGGGTCGCGGGACAGGATTTTTTGAACTGGTTAAAAGTTAAGATTGGCTCCTGGAAATTCTGGTGAGAATCTATATTCAGAGATTAACTCATCTTATCCAATGCAAGAGCTTCAAAGAACAGGTCACTTGTCTCCCTTCTGGCTTTTTAGTTCTCAGTTAGATATTTAATAATTCATTTTACGTATTCCCTTATGCACAAAGTGGTTACCGGGCCAGCAAGGATTTTACTCTTAATGATAATTGCTTTCTATGGCTAAAAAAATCATATTCAATATTACATTAGGTATTCTTTCTTCGGTGGGAATCATGGCCGCGGGCTTTTATTTTTTTCTTTTTGCCAATCCCATCCATCTCCATCAGTCCAATCTTTTGAAATGGATTCCCATCCTCATTTGCTTTCTGGCCTTGTTAGTAAGTGGGAAAATTAACAAAGAGACGCCTGTTCGATATCTGCCTTTTTTATTTATACCGTTTGTCATTTTTGACCTTTTAAATTTTCTATATTTCCCGTTCATAATTGTTTTGGTAATCACTGGAGTAGCAGCCTTACTCATTTCGAGAAATGAACTGAGCAAAAATATCAAAGTATTTTCCGCAATATCTGTGATTGGAATTTTCATCTATTACCTGTTAGCCCAACCACTTATTCTTGAGCAAAATGGGTTTGGACGCAATGCGGGTGGAGAATTGGTAAATGCTACTGTTTTATGGAATCCTTCGGAAGAAGGGCTCCGGCCTCTTCCTGATCACACTTTGTTTGATAAAGATAACAATAGATTTCAGCTACAGGATTTTACCGGTAAAACACATTTTATTGCCTTTTGGGCAACCTGGTGCGGCCCATGCCTCGAAGAAAAACCTCAACTGGATTCATTGAAACAGGCATACCGGGAAGATATTGAATTTGTCGATATATCAATTGATGAAGACAAAAATAAGTGGCAGGCATTTCTCGACCAACACAACCCGGCAGGCCTGCAGCTCATTAGTAATAACGTAAACAAAACAAGAAGAAAGCTCAGTATCAGTTCTCTTCCCCTCCACTTCATTGTGAATGCTGAAGGTGAATACAATTCATTCACCTCCTTGGATAAAGCCATAGAAGTACTTTCGAATACCACTGAGTAGTATAATATCCAAATAAATCGCCTCTCTTCTTTGCTAAAGCTTCGAAGAACTGGCATATATTTTCCCGGCTTATACTCTCTCAAGTTCTGCAGTACATTTTTTGAAATCAATGTTCTTCTGAACGCAGCCTATGCAAAAGGTTGTTAGCGAATTGGAAAATTAATAATAAATTGAAGTATATTAGGTGCATTTATACATATCCCTCCAAAATTTAAATTTTCTCTGATACTTATGTCTCGATTTGATGAAGAAGCGAAAGATTGGGATACCCCTGAGAGTCAGGAACGTGCCCGAAATATTGCTGAGGCAATTCGTTCAAATGTGCCGCTTTCTAACGAAATGACTGCTTTTGAGTATGGTTGTGGAACCGGACAGCTAAGTTTTGAACTCCATAATAATATTGGTCCCATTACTTTAGCTGATAGTTCAACCGGCATGCTTGAAGTATTGCGGGATAAAATAAGAAACAGGTCGGTGAATGATATGGAACCTGTCAATCTTGATTTGACCAAGGATCCACTCCCAGACAAGCATTTTGATTTGGTGTATACCATGATGACCCTTCACCATATTCCGGATACCCAACTTATCCTCAACCAATTTTATGAGCTCTTAAATCCCAGAGGATATCTTTGTGTAGCCGATCTTGATAAAGAAGACGGATCTTTTCATGGTCAAGATGTTGAAGATGTCCATAAAGGCTTTGATCGAAAGGAGTTGGCAAATTTGGCAAAGCAACGGGGCTTTACGAACTTAAAATTTTCCACAGCTTACAAAATGGAACAAGAGGTTAATGAACATGGTGAAACCAAGCTATTTCCTATTTTTCTGATGGTTGCCCAAAAGTCTTAAATATTACGTTAGCAGTAGTCGTATAAACCTCAATTCGTTCCCTCGATTCTGACGACGCCTTAAGACAGGAAACATTTACAATGGCTGTCTACATCAATATTCAACTTAAAATAATTAATAGATCGTGATTTCGAAGACATCTCTAACCATCCTGGCTGTTTCAATAGCTCTGTTTTTCTCCTGTACGACACAAAAAGAAGAATCGGTATTTTCTGTAGAAGGAAAACTCAATAACATCGATATCGAGAATGTTTTTTTGCAACAGGCAAAAGGCCTTAATGCCACTCAATTTGATATCGTGGATACTTTGTCGGTAGAGACGGACAGCACGTTTTCCTCATCCTACCGTCTCGAACCTCATTATTACCGTCTGAACATTCATGACTCCCTGCATGTACCTTTCATTGCTGATTCCGGACAACAAATTTCAATAAGATTCCATGGCGAAGGTAAATATGAGGTATCGGGTTCGCCGGACACCGAACTTTTTGAAGAATATGAAGAGTTCCGAATGCAGGTTTTAAGAGAAACAGTATACCCTATAAGAAGACCATTGGAAGATTTGCTGGAAGAAGATGATCCGGAGGATGCCGCCCGGATTGAAAAGCTTGGGGACCGGGTGTTAAAGGCAGAAGAACAGTATCGAGATACCCTGATACATGCGGTAAAAAAGATGGGGACTTCTATCGCAATCTATCCGACCATGGTTCGCTGGAACGGCGATAAACACATGGATTACTATGACCAGCTTGCTACTGATTTTGCTGAACGTCATCAAGGACTTGAAGTAGCAAAGCTCGTATCAGACAAAGTCAGAATTTTAAAACAGGTGTCCCTCGGCGGAAAAGTCTCAGAGATCGTCGCACCGGATACTACGGGCGTGGAACGTTCCCTTTATAATAATCTGGGCAAGTACACTTTAATAGACTTTTTTGGCAGCTGGTGCGGACCCTGTAGATCTGAAAGTGACCATTTGGGAAAAATGTATGACCGATACCATAGCTCCGGATTCGAGATTTTCGGCTTTGGCATTGAGTATGAGAAAGACCGTTGGATCAGGGCACTTAAAGAAGATAACCGAACCTGGATCAATGTATCGACGGTTGACGGCTATTCAAATCAGATTGCTGAAGAATATGCCATAACGGCGATCCCTAAAAATTTCCTTGTCGATGAAAATGGCATCATCATCGCAAAAGATATTCATGGCCGAGAACTTGAAGAGAAGCTTGAGGAGTTATTTTCAGAGCAAAACCCGTGATTGATATCCAACGAGCCAGCAGAGAAGTTTATACTTAAATAAATAACTAAGTAGATTGCTTGTACCAAGAAACGGGTAGTCGGCCTATGGCACTTTATGATTATAGAATACAACACACCACTATAATTCTGCTCTAGCTATCGATAAATAGTCTATTAACTAAACCACCCCTTCCCTTATTCCTTGCTGCTCTTGGTTTTAATAGTCGGCTTTCGTTAATTGCTAATATAGTCAGTATTGCGTGGGCCGGTTATGGTTTTGAAACAAAGTACTACGAAGTACTGCAACATTTCTATTTCAATCACAAGGACCTAGGTTTTAAAATGAAATCACTCTCAGGTATACCGGTACTGGTGACGGGCGCGACCGGTTTTGTTGGCTCCCGCCTTTCGGAATTGCTTTCCACAAAGGAAAAGCAGATGTGACAGGTATAGGTAGAAACCTTGATCGCCTTTCTTACCTTAAAAACAATGGAGTTACCCTACAAACCATAGATCTTCGTAATACAGATACACTGAAAGAAATTTACATAAAATAATTACACAGAAAGAACCTGGTTCATGAGTATTTCATCAAGGCTTGAGGAAGCAGTAACTCTGAATTTCTTTTTAGCTTTCTGTTCATTATTCTGAAAACAACAAACGTTTGTCTCTGTGCTGCTCATTAGCCAGATTCTAATACCATAACCAATATATGGGGTATTAAAATGGGCAAATTTATTTCAAGGAAAGACTTTCTAACGTCGGCTTCATTTCTCAGTATTGGTAGTATCCTATCACAGGTATCCACAGTGGAACATAATACTTTCGTTGATGTCAATCCCGACTTAGTGCTTGACCCAGATGATGGGGAAGCATATTTAATTGGTGAGCGGAAAGGCCGAGTAACCATCAAAGTTGATAAGAAGAGTAAAGGAATAAATACCATCTCCCTGCTTACTGAAGATATTAAACCCAGAGATGGAATCCCGGTTCACAAACATGCCTCGGAGGAGGAATTTATTTTTATAGAGAAAGGATGCGGGATATTAACATTTGGAGAAGAGCGGTATGAAGTTACATCAGGAAGTATGGTTTTGGTGCCTAGATCAGTATGGCACGGACTCAGAAATGAGAGCAATAAGATGTTGAGAATGGTATTTGGTTATACCCCCGCTGGATTTGAAGACTACTTCAGGGCGATTGGTATAAGGCCGGGAGAACCAGAAAAAGAACTTACGAACCAAGATTGGAAACAAATTAATAATAAATTTGGTGTCGTATATCGGGATTAATCAAAATTGAAAATATCCTTGCCATCTGTCCTACCTCAAAATTGATTCTGAT
>CAYNKF010000223.1:0-4614 GCA_964397705.1 uncultured Balneolaceae bacterium
TCAATCGAATAGCCTTCGCCCTTGGACCAATAAATATGATATCTTCTTCACGGCATCGCTCTGAAAAATCACCATTTTCACTTAAAAACCCATAGCCTGGATGAATGGCATCGGCTCCCGTATCTTTAGCAGCCTTTATAATTTTATCGATCACCAAGTAACTTTCTGAAGAAGAAGCCGGACCAATATGTACTGATTCATCGGCTTGTAAAACATGTGGCGCATCGGCATCAGGCGTTGAATACACCGCCACCGTTTTTTTACCCAACTCCTTACAAGTTTTAATTACACGTAGCGCAATTTCGCCGCGATTAGCGACCAATATCTTATTAATATCTGGCATAATTATCTTTTAAATGATGTGCGTTTTTAACATTTGTGGCCACAATTTCCATTCTTCACCTCTGTCAGGCCAAATATCGAGGTCATGATCTAAAAATTTCATCCGCATTACTTTATCCATCCGCACGGCATCGTCGATTCGCTTATCATCTTCATAACTTACCAATCTAAAATCGATATCCTGAACCTTATCAAGCAAAGATTTTCTATTTAAATTGGGTACAAAGTCCATTGGATTACTATAGTATACATCGTCGTCATAGTAATCGTCCATATATGGTCTGATATCATAAATACCGCTTATACCAATGGATTTCCCAAAAGCTTCAGGATACTTGAGAGCAGTTGTAACAGCATGATATCCGCCAAAATCAACACCTCCAATGATGATATAATCAATGCTATTTTGGTCTTTAATATAGGGCACAACCTCCTCAACAATATAAGATTCATATTGTTGCTGGCGAACAACTCTTTGTTCAGGAGATGCATTTTTATTCAACAGAGCTTCATCATCAATTGACGATAATACAAAAAGTTGATTGAATCCATTTTCGAGCTGGTATGAGATAGAATCTGTCATTCCAAATTCTTCCCATTGCTTGCAAGTAGCTCCTCGTGTGGGAATCCCTATAACCGGCGTTCCAGACTCTCCATAAACAGCCACCTTCATGTCTTTTCCCAGACTGGGACTTCGCCATTTCTTGATTTTAGCTTCCATTCGTTTCCTTTTTGATTAGATCGGAAATAAAATTTTGAATGGAATATAACAGTTCATATTGATTAGTGTAAACGCAGATCTTCCAATTCTAAAATTGAATTAAGACTGCGCTACTTTCATCTGATAATATGCCCTTGGAAGAATGGAAAATTTCTCTGTAGCGTTAAGATATGCTCGTTTATCAAATACATTATAGTTGTTCTCCTCAATTTTATCGAGGATACGGCCATAATTTTGCCGAGCTAGATACACCGGCAAGCGACTATCACTGCTAAGCAAACCTATTCCTTTATCTGACCTTTGATAGTATCTGCGCGTTCGTTCAATCTGAAAGTCTAATAATTCGATAACATTTTCTGTTCGCCGGTGATTAAATAGTTCTTCTTCTGATACATCAAACCGATCCAGATCTTCTTGTGGCAAGTATATCCTATCGCGTTGCAAATCTTCTCCAACATCCCGCAGAATATTTGTTAACTGCATTGCTATACCCAAATCTACTGCATATCCCAAAGCTTCTTGTGATTCATACCCAAAAACTTGGCTGGTCATCAAACCCACTATCGAGGCTACCTTAAACGAATAATCATACAGTTCATCAAAGGTCTCATATCTATTTTTGAACAGATCCATGCAAACCCCTTCCATGAGTTCGAACGGCATTTCAATGGGGATATGATATTGTCTGAGCACATCGGAAAATGCAATAAGAATATCATTGTCATGAGCTTTACCGTCATATGTATCCCGAAGTTTCTGTTTCCAGGACTCCAGTTTAAGGCGAATATCATCTTCGGTAAGTTCACGTTTTTCCAATAGATCCTCGGCTTCATCCACTAAGTCATCGATATACCGACACAAGCTATATATGGCAAAAATACCCCGCTGCTTATGATTGGGCAAAAAACGCGTCGCCATATAAAAGGTCTTAGCATGGTAACGAGTGATCGCTCGGCACTCAGCATAGGCCTCTTTAAGACGCTCATCATTTAACTCTTCAATAACCGAACGATGAAAAGAAGTACGCTTATATAAAGGCTTAAGCAACGCGTATGGTATTCGAAAAAGATCTGTCATCAATAAATATTGTTTTCTCTTACACTATGATAAATGCTAAATGCATATAAAATAGTTCCTAAGAATTTTTATCATCCCAATGAATAAGATTGATTTAATAAATTCATTTCTATTCTTGACAAGTTTTTCTGATTTTCTACTGACCTCTTTTACCAAAAAATATTACTCTCGTGGATAATTCTTCTATAATTAATGCCAAAGCATTAGAAAACTGTATCACTAAAACGAATGTTCCCGGATACCCGGAGCCATACCGAGGAAAAGTACGGGATGTTTATAATTTAGGAAATAATAAGATTGGAATTGTAGCCAGCGACAGAATATCGGCTTTTGATCACATCATGAAACAGGCAATCCCCTACAAGGGACAAATTCTTAATGCTCTGGCTGCATTTGCTTTTAATAAAGTAGATGATATTGTAAGCACTCATATTATTGATGTGCCCCATCCCAATGTTACGATCGCAAAAAAATGTGAACCTATTCCTGTAGAAGTGGTTATTCGAGCTTGCTTAACCGGGCATGCGGCTCGCGTATACAAATCAGGAAAGCGAACACTCTGTGGGGTTGTTCTACCTGATGGAATGGTCGAAAACCAAAAGTTTGAGGAACCTATTCTCACGCCCGCAACTAAAGCTGAAGAAGGTCACGACGAAGATATTTCAGAAAAAGAAATATTGGAACAAGGTATTGTTGACGAGAATATATGGAAGGAAATACGAGAGAAAGCTTTTAGAATTTTTGAGCGTGGACAGAAAATTGCCAATAAGCAGGGGCTTATCCTGGTAGATACCAAATACGAATTTGGACTGCATAACGGAGAAGTCACCCTCATTGATGAGGTGCATACTGCAGATTCCTCGCGTTATTTTTATGCGAATGGATACGAGGAGCGGCTAAAAAAGGGCAAGCCTCAAAAGCAGTTATCGAAAGAATTTCTTCGAGAATGGCTGATGGATCACGGCTTTCAGGGTAAAGAGGGACAAACACTACCGGATCTACCTGATGAATTTCGAATTAAAGTATATAACCGGTATACCGAACTGTTCGAGAAACTTACCGGTAAATCTTTTAGTCCTACCCCTATTGATATCAATTCATTCAATACTGAGTTAAAAGAAACTCTTGATCAATATTAATAGAACGGTAAAAATTGCATGAAATTTATTTTGTAAGCAAAAACGCATGAATCATGCTTTTTAAAATATAGTTCCACCAGCTAGAGCTATTGGACCTTTTCCCATTCTTATCGTTGAAATGTCCTTCCGGGGCTACGCTGTTACTGAGGGTATATTAAGTTTATCCGCAAAACGAGCCAAGGCTTTTTTACCTTTCATCGCTTTACGAGCAAACACTCTCTCTTTTTTGTTTTCGGATAAATATTCTTCGAACGAATGTTGCTCAGCCCGATCCAGATTGTCATCCAAATAATCAGTTAAAAAGTCAGTGAGCACTTCGTCACTATCAAATGCTGTAGGTTTCATAGTAAAAAGGGTAATAGTTATTGTACAAGTTCAATACCTTATCTATTACCCTCTTACTGTACTATGCAGAAATTGTTTCCGGATAGACGTAATTTTCTAATAATTCTTGCAATTGAGCCCGTCCACGGTTAATGCGTGACTTAACCGTACCCATGGGAAGATCTGCAATTTCAGAAATCTCTTCGTAGGATAATTGTTGAATATCACGAAGTATTACCACTTCACGGAAATCATCACTAAGCTCTTCTAATGCTTTTTCAAGCTGATCCATACACATTTTTTCATGCAGTGAGTCGTCCGGCAGTATTCCTGAATTTTCTAACTTCATAGGTCGATCTTCAGAATCATCAGGGTCTTTATGAATAGTAACCTTTGTCATACGCTTTTTCTTTTTATACAAACTCTTGGCCAGATTAATGGCAATAGTGTACATCCACGTAGAAAATTTAGCGATGCGTTCATAGGAATGACGACTGCGAAACACGCGGAAAAATGTTTCCTGCACTAAATCTTCACAATCCTGATGATCATGCGTATAACGATATAAGAAGTTGTGCAGGCGATCTTGGTACCGATCAACCAAAATATTGAATGCTTGTTCGTACCCAGACTGAAATTTTTCCATTAAATCTTCATCCGACATCTTTCTAAATTCGGCTTTGGAAGAAGCTTGCATAATGACCCCTATTTTGATTGCAGTTAATAATTGCTAGGATCATCAGCGTTCCGAAAAACGAAATAATAATAAGTACTAACCGATAATCCGTTTGATCATCAGGAGAAGTATCGTAGAGGGGTCCATTTTGGTAAAACCTTTAGATGCTCGATCAGCATCCAAGAGTGCTTCAAATATTCTGGGCATATCTGCCAGTTGAAAAGCTGAAGCGTCTTTCCAAAGCTTGTTGAAGTACCAACTATTGTTGATACCTAAGGTATTTTGAACTTGTTTTTTGGAATTACCCTGTCCAGCTAACCGGCGAATTTGCCAGA
>CAYNKF010000224.1:0-4611 GCA_964397705.1 uncultured Balneolaceae bacterium
TGTAGAGTTTATTGATAATATTTTGACGAAAGTTACGCTGCCAGGATCTATATTCTTGGCAATTATAGCAATTATGCCGGCTATTGTAGCTAGAATGGGAGTGACACCCGGATTTGCCCTGTTTTATGGTGGAACCAGTTTATTAATTATTGTTGGTGTAGCTCTTGATACCTTGCAACAGATTGAAAGCCACTTGATGATGCGTCATTATGATGGCTTTATGAAAACTGGGAAGATGAAAGGTCGGCGAAGAGCATAAATGATTTTTCTGAAAAGCGAATCTGAAATCGAGAAAATGCGCGAAAGTGCGCAGATTGTCTCTCGCACACTCGGTGAAGTTGCGAAATATATAGAGCCTGGAGTTACGACGGGAAAGCTCGACAGAATCGCTGAAGAATATATTAAAAAGAATGATGGTCGGCCCGCTTTTAAAGGGTATGGACCAAAAGGGAATGAATTCCCGGGAACGTTGTGTATCTCGATTAATGAAGAAGTAGTACACGGTATTCCCAGTGATAAGCGGGAGCTGAAAGAAGGCGATATTGTTTCCATAGATTGTGGTGTTGAAAAAAATGGATACTTTGGCGATCACGCCTACACATTCGCTGTTGGTGAATGTGATGACGAGAAAATTCGTTTATTACGTGCAACATTAGAATCACTATACAAGGGTATTGAAAAGGCTGTGCACGGAAGTAGAATTGGTGATATATCACAAGCTGTGCAGAGTCATTGTGAGAATGAAGGATTTGGAGTAGTTAGAGACTTGGTAGGTCACGGTCTCGGAAAATCGCTCCATGAAGATCCTTCGGTGCCGAATTTTGGCAATGCTGGACGAGGAGAACGACTTCGATCTGGAATGACACTTGCTATAGAACCAATGATTACGCTCGGTTCTTGGCAAGTAGAAACTTTAGATGACGGCTGGACAGTTGTTACAGCTGATCGAAAAGTTTCTGCACATTATGAACATGATATTGTTGTACGAGAAGGAAAAGCTGAAATTTTAAGTACTTTTGATTATATTAGAGAGATAACAAAAAGTCGAATAAACGCAGATATTTAGCAATGGCTAAAGAAGAGCCAATTAAACAAGATGGCGAAATTATTGAAGCATTACCCAATGCACAATTTCGCGTAGAGCTGGATAATGGGCATGAGATATTAGCTCATGTATCCGGAAAAATGAGAATGTACTATATTAAAATTCTTCCCGGCGACCGAGTCGCTGTGGAAATGTCTCCTTACGATTTAACGAAGGGACGTATTACGTATCGTTACAAATAAATTCTAATTTAAAAGAGTTTAGTATTATGAAGACTCGATCTTCAGTAAAGAAAAGAAGCGAAGACGACAAAATTGTACGACGCAATGGTCGTGTTTATGTAATTAACAAGAAGAATCCACGCCACAAGCAACGGCAAGGATAATTAATTCGGATAGTTTTTATGGCTAGAATTGCTGGAATAGACTTACCTAAAAATAAACGTGGTGAAATAGGTCTGACCTACATCCATGGTATCGGCCGGTCAACTGCTCAAGACATTCTTGATGAACTTGAAATTGACCGTAATACGAAAGTTGTAGATTGGACCGATGATGAAGTGTCTAAGCTCCGTCAGAAAATTGATAATGAGTATAAAGTAGAAGGAGCATTACGAAGTGAGGTGAAAGCCAATATACGACGGTTAATTGAGATTGGTTCTTATCGTGGTAATCGACATCGTAAAGGATTGCCCGTACGAGGACAACGCACTCAAACTAATGCGCGTACCCGTAAAGGGAAGCGTCGCACCGTTGCAGGTAAGAAATCAGCTCCTCGAAAATAAATAAACGAGATAATTAAATGGCAAAGCGACAACGAAAATCTGCAAAGAAGAAAAGACGAAAGCAGCTTTCAGATCCCAATGGAATGGCTTTTATCAAGGCAACTTTTAATAATGTCTTGGTAACTGTTACTGATGCTGATGGGAATGCACTTTCTTGGTCATCAGCTGGAAAAGAAGGTTTTAAAGGATCTCGAAAGAACACACCGTATGCTGCGCAATTGAGTGCTGAAACGGCAGCAACTGCAGCCTATGAAATGGGACTCAGAAGAGTAGAAGTTTTTGTAAAAGGTCCCGGATCTGGGCGTGAAGCCGCAGTTCGTGCTTTAGCATCAAGTGGATTGGAAGTTACGGCAATTAAAGATCGTACTCCTATTCCTCACAATGGTTGCAGACCACCTAAACGACGAAGAGTTTAACGAAGTAAATTATTAGTTAATCATGGCAAGATACAGAGGCCCAAAACAAAAGAAAGCAAGACGTTTTCGAGAACCAATTTTTGGTCCCAGCAAAGCGCTGGAGCGAAAACCATATGGACCTGGCCAACATGGCCGATCCAGGTATTCTAGAAAATCAGAATATGCTATTCAGCTTGAGGAAAAGCAGAAAGCAAAATACACTTATGGTTTGCTTGAAAAGCAGTTTTCAAATCTGTTTGATAAAGCAAACGCAAAAGATGGTGTAACAGGTGAAATTCTGTTGCAATTGCTAGAAAGCCGTCTTGATAATACTGTTTATCGCTTAGGTTTTGCAAGAACGCGTCGACAGGCTAGGCAATTGGTGAGTCACAAGCATATAGTAGTTAATGGTGAGGTTGTAAATATCCCATCCTACCAGCTTAAGTCTGGTGATGTAGTAAGTGTACGGCCTAAATCAAAGACTTTGGAAGTTATTAATGAGTCTCTACAACACGCTCCTTCCAGCAAATACAAGTGGGTAGAAATCGATAAGAAAGATATGCAGGGTAAGTTTTTAAATGTACCCGAGATGGAAGAAATTCCTGAAAATATCAATGTTCAACTTATCGTTGAGCTCTACTCTAAGTAATTTAAATTAATTAGTTTATAACGCGATTGATATGAGTAATTATAGTATACAAATGCCTGAACCGCTTGAGGTTGAAGAAGCAACCGATACCTTTGGTACTTTTATTTTGCAACCATTGGAACGAGGTTTTGGAGTTACCATCGGTAACTCTTTTCGACGAATACTGCTTTCTTCTTTACCGGGAATTGCTATCAATGCTGTTAAAATTAATGGAGTTGAGCACGAATATTCCAGTATTGATGGGGTAAAGGAGGATGTTTATGAAATTATCCTTAACCTAAAAGAGGTTCGCTTTAAACAGATTGAGCAGAGTAGTGGAATTGTTCATATCTCGAAATCTGGAGAAGGAGCACTTACAGCTGAAGATATCTCTGAGGCAACAGCTGATTATGAGGTTCTAAATCCCGATCAGCTTATTGCCACTATGGCTGAAGATGCAGATATCGAAATGGAACTGCATGTTGGTAGAGGTCGAGGATATGTACCTGCAGAGGAACAGAATGTAGATACGGATGAAGATGTAAGTCTTATCCCTATAGATGCTATTTATACTCCAATCAAACAGGTACAGTTTGATGTAGATAATGTTCGAGTTGGTCAACGTACCGACTACGAAAAACTAGTAATGGATATCACCACTGATGGCTCAATAAATTCAAAAGAAGCTCTTACCATAGCTGGTAAGATTTTAAAAGAGCATATTGAAAAGTTCATTACCGAAGAAATTGATGAGCCATTCACGCAAGAGGAAGAAGAAGTTGATGCAGAAAAGCAGCGTATTAAAAACTTATTGAAAACAAGTATTGAAGACTTGAACTTAAGTGTACGTTCGTATAACTGCTTGAAATCGGCTAACATTAACACTATTGGTGAATTAGTAGCCAGAGATGAACAAGACTTGTTAAAATTCCGAAACTTTGGGAAGAAATCTTTAGCAGAATTAGTAGAAGTCATTGAAGGTAAAGATCTGCATTTCGGAATGGATGTAACAAAGTATTTAGATAACTCATAAAGGTATTATAAAAGGAAATGCGTCATTTAAATAAAGGTAGAAAGCTCGGTAGGACACGATCGCACCGTAAAGCAACATTGAGTGCGCTTTCTGTAGCTTTAATTAAAGAACATAGAATTGTAACCACAGTACCTAAGGCCAAAGAGCTCAGAACATTTGTTGAGCCTTTAATTACCAAGGCCAAAGAAGATACTTCTCACAATCGTAGACAAGTATTTTCGAAATTAAAGGATAAAGCTGCAGTTACACATCTTTTTGATGAGGTTGCTAAAAAATCTATGGATAGACCTGGTGGCTATACCCGGGTTATAAAACTTGGATATCGATCTGGTGACAACGCTCAGATGGGTGTTATTGAATTGGTTGATTATAACGATATAAAACCAAAAGACACTCAGAAGAAGAAGGGTACACGTCGAGCTGGTAAATCTAAGAGTACTTCTTCAGGAGCTCAGAAAAAACAAGATTCAGCTTCCGAAGAAGAGTAGCTATCCTGAATTTGACACGGGATTAGGTAAGGAGTTTACCTTCTTTTTTAAAACAAAATAGTTCGAAATAAAATTTGTTTTAAAGGGTAAATATTCTTATCATTGCACCGCCCTGAAACAAAAGGTAGTGACGGGAAATAAAGTCGCTATTACAACCTCTTAGGGCTGAAAAATTAAAAGAGGATTCGTTCTTTGACAGACTGAGAACATACAGACGATCGCACGTCGAGCCCTTGTC
>CAYNKF010000225.1:0-4598 GCA_964397705.1 uncultured Balneolaceae bacterium
AGGTTGTGGCCCTGGAGGCCGTGGGTTCAAATCCCATCGGGCTCCCATTTTTTTGCATTGAGGGTTGTTTAAAATCATACAAAAACGTATCCTTAGTGCCTTGTTTTTAGCTTTGCTGAATGCTTATTCGGCAAAGCTTTTTTACTGACTTTATGCCGCGTTCGTCTAGGGGTTTAGGACGCCGCCCTTTCACGGCGGTAGCACGGGTTCGAATCCCGTACGCGGTACTCCCAAAAGCCCTTGCAAGTATCTCTTGCGAGGGCTTTTTTGTTTATGTGATTTTATGTGACCCCTATTCATAACCAATATTTTCCCTCGCTGTGGGACAACCGCCATTTACTCACCTTTACGGGAGGATACAAATTGGGCAATAACTGGGAGATCGGAGCCCGACTTCGTATTCTGGGTGGTTCTCCATATGCCACGATTGATCGGGATGCAAGCCTTGACAGTTATCCTGATCTACAATTCGACTATAATAATCTCGGCAATCAGCGCCTAAAACCATTTAATTCACTCGATCTTCGGGTAGATAAAAAATGGAATTTTAACCAGTGGACCCTCAATTTATACCTTGATGTTCAAAATGTGTTGTTCAATGATCTTCCTAATACTCCCCAGTATGGCCTAAAACGCAATGAAGATGGTACGGTAGTAAAGCCACGTGAACTTGTTGAAATTGAAAATGTCGATAATACCTCTGTTTTACCTACGTTGGGCATCGTCATTGATTTTTAACCTCTTTACGTTACTGCCTCCCATTTACCGGTCGCTTGCACCATCAAGAAAGTATTGTATATTTAATTTACAGGTTTGTGATGCGTAAGAGCTTGTATTGAGATAAGAACTTTGACTACTAAGTTTAAACACAAATAGATACCATTAAATACGGCCTTAATGAATCTAGAATTAACGGTTATCTGGAATTTACTTTCTGCACTTGGTATTGGCCTGCTTATTGGTATTGAACGCGGGTGGAGTGGACGCCTTGAAGATGAAGGCGACCGCGTTGCAGGAATCCGCACCTTTAGCCTTGTTGGGCTTTTCGGAGGAGTATGGACCGAAGTAAGCAGATTTGTTAATGAATGGATTCTTGCCGTTGCATTCCTCTCCTTGGCAGCTCTTGTAATCGCCTCTTATATCATAAAAGCAAAAGTTGAAGAAGAAAAAGATCTGGGTATTACCACCGAAGTCGCCCTACTACTCACTTTTACACTAAGCTCTTGGGCTGCTTTCGGCTATCATGTTTATGCTCTTGGTGCCACCGTTATTGTCATTTCACTTTTAAGCCTTAAACCGACATTACACCGCTGGCTACATAAAATTGAAGTTAAAGAGATTTATGCCGGCATAAAACTGTTAATTATTACCGTTATACTTTTACCACTTTTGCCTAATAAAGGCTATGGTCCCTGGGAAGCCATAAATCCCCACTGGATTTGGTGGATGGTTGTTCTCATCTCAGGGCTTTCTTTTATCGGTTATATTCTCATCAAATATTTGGGCGAAGACAAGGGAACCATGTTAACAGCAATTACAGGTGGATTGGCTTCATCCACGGCTGTTACCTTAAGTCTTGCCCAATTTGCTCGACAACAAAAAAAGATAGCCAGTGGAATTTTTATTGCGGGAGTGCTTGTAGCCTCTTCAATAATGTTTGTGCGCGTGGGTATTGAAGTAGCTGTTGTTAATTACAGTTTGCTCTTTCCACTTTGGATTCCTCTTACTACTATGTTAATTCTTACCTTGGGAAGTGGATTCTGGCTTTGGCAAAAGCATCTCCAACTAGAAGATGATCAGCCTCCCATTGAATTGAAAAATCCTCTTCAATTTTTAACGGCCTTACAATTCGGACTACTTCTGGGAGTAATTTTACTGCTGGCAACAGCCATGGAAAAATGGTATGGGGATCAAGGTATTTATTTACTAGCTCTCTTTTCCGGATTGATGGATGTTGACGCCATAACACTTTCTCTTTCTCGTATGGCAGAAGAAGGCACCGATCCAAGTGTAGCAACGCTTGGAATTGTGATTGCTGTCATAACAAATACCATTGTCAAAGCCGGATTATTTATGTTTTGGGCCGGCTACAACAAGAGTAAACAATTGATCTGGTTTATTACCATCATTTCTGCTATCGGGGCAGCCAGTTTACTCCCTTTTATATAGAGCTATGACATCATAAGATTTTTTATCCCTCTATGATACTTTACGCCAACCTTGCCACCTCGGGACTCCATTATCATCTCTCAGAATCATCTGCATTTTATCTTTTTGTATCTCTGAAGCAACAATAATTTCAGTATCCTTAAAGGTTACCTTAGAACCTTTTACCTCAATCTTATCTCCTTTTTTTAAGTGATGCAGCTGACGAGTTACATACCAAAATGGCCCAAGATGAACCGGAATCTCTTGTTTCTTAGTAGCCAAAATGAGAGAGACACCATGTTTTTCATCCTTTGTTTCCTGAGAATTAGAAACTTCAATTACCTTTCCTTTCACCTCTACCATGTTTTTAAGATCAAAGGGTCGTTCATATCCTCTTCGGTGATTAAGACGACGTGCCACTGCATAAGCGACTCCTGCAGCCGATAATAATGCTAAGCCTCCACCTACCTGTTGAACTTTTTTAAAGACATCTTGCGTATTCATGAGTATAAATTTTAGAATTTAAATTAGGGTACGGTCAGCAATAAACTCTGACATCGGTAATCCCCACGAAGGTATTTTACCCCCCGTGGTATAATACATTGATTTGAAACCCATCTTTAACATATGGGGGGTATATCCCATTTTCAGAATACTTTTATCTCCTCCCCACCATTCATCAGTGTGCATATAAAACCCTTTATGATCTCCCATATCTCCCATACAGATAAGTTCAAACTCCAAGGGATCAATCTTTTTATCAGGGTCATATCCACCGACTTCTTGTCCCAACACTTTGGCCAGTACTTCTGCTTCCATGTGTCCCAAAGAACCAATTTTTGGAACTGTTACCGAGGCAGCATCGCCCACAGCAAATACTTCGGGATAATCGGGATTACGCATATAGAGATCAGTTACAATAAAACCCTGATCATCACTGATAGGCAGTCCTTTCAAAAAGTCATGTGCTTCCCAGTTTGGAAAAATTATTTTCATTTCAGCTTCCAGGCTACTGCCATCTTCAAACTCAATACCATCCTCATACAAACGTTTTATACCCCGGGTATTCGCTTTATACCCATATCCCATCTCGTTAAACATGGGAAGTAGTTGATCTAAGATCTTCTCTCCCGCATCCTCAGCTATAACTTCAGCCGGTGTAAACAACGTGATATTTTCAGCTCCTCCTAACCCTCTTTTTTGAAGCCATTCGGCCATAGAAAAAGATATTTCCACCGGTGGCCCCTCACATGCTGCTTCAGCCTTTGGAATATCGGGCAGCTTATCACTGGAACCTTGTTGAAAGTAATCAGATCCAATAACTATGGGCCCTCCCTTGTAACTGCCATCATGTAGATACCGACGAACTTTATCACCATAATAGGTATCAGTAAAAGTATGCCCATATTTCCCAAATCCTTCTATATCATCAAAGGCCAATTTATTACCCAATGCAATAACCAGATAATCATAATCCATCTCTTCTGTAGCGGATCCTGACCGTTCTACCGGTTTAAAATCAACAGATCTGTTCTCAACATCTATGCCCTGTACTTCTCCCTGGATAAAATCGATATCATCGCGATCCAGAAACTTAATAAAGGGTAAATGAAGCGAACGTTCAGGGTTATTATTGTTCCAAACTTCAATTGGGATGTTGGGAATGAATGTTAAGTAAGGCTTGCGGTCCATGCAGGTGATTTTAACCTTATCACCAGCATATTCTCGTATGTAGCGTGCCGTTGTTAAACCTGCGAAGTTACATCCTAAAACAAGTATGTGGGGTTGAGCAGCCATAGCAAAAGGTTTTAGTAAATATTTTTATTTAAAATGATAATTTCTTCAACGAGCTCTGAAGCAATTATCCCTATAAATAAAGTAGTAAAAAGTCCGAATTTTTTACAAGGTTTTATCTTACATCGTTTGCTTTCATAAATTACCTTTTAAAAATTATTTACCTGTTATTAAGCAATTGCTTAAATTTATCATAAACCTGCAAGACAGGGCTTTACATCATTAACAATTTTTTAGTCTTGTGTTGTAGAAGACTCGAAATCATTTAAAAAATTATCGCTATGGCTTATTCAATAAATCATATCTTTTTTCCTACAGATTTCTCGAAGAACGCGGAAAGAGCGTTGCCATTTGCCGCAGAAATTGCGCTTAAAACAGATGCCAAGCTAACTCTCTTCCATGCTACCCAGGAAACGATGGATATTGCCCCTGATTTTGAAAAGACACGGGATCAAGTTATAGATGAGAGCTCCAGCAATTTTGATAAACTCCTAAGTAGCCTTGAAGGCGATCGATACGATAATTTGGATATTTCTACGATCATACAGAATGGACAGACCGTAACAGCACTACTCAGTCAAGCGAAGGACCATTCTATAGATCTTATTGTAATGGGAACCAAAGGGGCCAGTGGCCTTAAAGCTACCGTAGTAGGA
>CAYNKF010000226.1:0-4594 GCA_964397705.1 uncultured Balneolaceae bacterium
TCAAAAAGATTTGAGAGGGAATATCCTGTGGTTAATTTCATTACCGAATCCGTATTTTTATCAGATGCAAATGTACTGATTTATATTGAAAATTGTTACCCCCCTATGAATGTAAATATGATCATGGTTTGATTATCATTGGAGCTTATTTGCATCAAAAGGAAATTACTCTTGTCCAAACTTTGAATTCAGATTAGTATCAGCCTTAAGTATGTAATAGGATGTCGTTTTAAAAAGCGAATAAAAAAATAATAAAAAAGCCGATCGTATATCGATCGGCTCTTAGTAGTTACAAAGGTTTAAATCATTTCTTTCTTAGAAAGCTGGCATAACATTGGCACGGAATAGGGTATCTAAAAGCGTAAGCCCAACTAAAAGTCCAAAAAAGGCTAATCCTGCTACCAGCAGTATAGAATTAAATCGCTCGTCCCAATAGAGATTCATAAAAAATAGGGCAACTAATCCTGCTTTTACAACAGCGATGCCCATTGCAGTGATTATGTTCCATGGGGCGGGTATGTGGATATAATTTACTCCAACAGTAAGTATTGTTAGTAGCAGCAATGCGCCTGCAACGCCAAGTAAAGTTTTATCTGTGGATATATGATGTCCGCTCATGAGCTGTATAATATTTTAAGTTATTATTCAATTAGATAGAAAAGAGGGAAAAGGAAAATCCAGATGATGTCAACGAGGTGCCAATAAAGGCCTGTAATTTCAATAGGGGTGTAGTACTCGCTGTCAAAATGGTTCTTTAAGGATCTCCAGAGCAACCATCCCATTAATCCCATTCCAATTAACACGTGAATTCCGTGCAGGCCAGTCATTAAGTAATACAGGCTAAAGAATACATTTGCCTTTTCATGTTCAATGCCTCCAAAGTCATAGAACTGGCCAGGGAAAATGCCAAGCTCAAACTTATGGGACCATTCAAAGTATTTAATGACCATAAATACGGCAGCAAGAGCCAGCGTAATTCCCAGATTAATGGCAATATTTTTTTTCTGATTAAGCTGAGCTGATTTAATAGCCATAGCTACCGTTAAACTACTGCCAATAAGTACTACGGTGTTTACACCGCCCCAGAAAGTATTGAGCTGTGTGGAGGCTTGGGTAAACAGGTCGGGATACCATAACCGGAATACAATGTAAGCGGCAAAAAGCCCGCCAAACATCAGAATTTCTGTTACCAAAAATATCCACATCCCCATTTTTGCAGCTTCAAACTGCTGGTCGGCATCCACAAAATGATGCTGCATAAACCGCGAATGTGTTGTGGAAGATGAATGATCTGCCATAATCAGTTATTAATAATTTTCAGGTTAATACGTTGTTACTCAGCGTTAATTTCTTCTCCATCACTTGCTACTTCAATGTCATGGTTTTGACCGTGGCCATTGCCTGAAGCTGCAAGCCCCAACTGGAATTCTTCCATTGGTTTGTGGTAATCATACGGTCCGTTAATAATAACAGGAGTATGATGGAAATTGTGAAGGGGCGGACGTGTATTTATTTGCCATTCGAGTGCACGACTTCCCCAAGGATTTGCAGTAGCTTTTTGGCCTCCAAATAGTGATTTGACCAAATAGTAGAACACCATCAGAAATCCAAGTCCCAAAACATAGGACCCTATAGTTGAAACCTGATGGAAAGGTTGAAACTGTTCGATGTAGTTAAAATACCGTCTTGGCATTCCCTGAGATCCCATTACAAATTGGGGAAGGAATGTGACGTTAAATCCTACGAAAATAATACCACAGGCAATTTTGGCCATAGTTTCGTTGTACATGCGTCCCGTGATTTTCGGCCACCAGTAGTGCAGGCCGGCTAAGAACGCCATCACCATACCACCTACCATTACAAAGTGAAAGTGTGCAACTACGTAATAGGTATCATGCAAATGAACGTCGAGGGCGATTGATCCAAGTACAATACCTGTAAGCCCGCCAACTAAGAAGAGGAAGAAAAACCCAAATATATATAGTAACGGTGATTTAAGGTCGATCGAACCCCTGTATAGGGTTGCAGTCCAGTTAAACATTTTAATACCGGTGGGTATACCAACCAAGAAGGTCAGGAATGAAAAGACCATTGAAGCCAATGATGCCTGACCGGATACGAACATGTGGTGTCCCCAAACGAGAAATCCGATAAAGGCTATAGCAAGAGATGATAGTGCAATAGCCCAGTATCCAAAAATGTGTTTCCGAGAGAATGTGGTAATAATTTCTGAGACAACACCAAAGCCGGGTACAATCATAATGTATACCGCGGGGTGACTGTAGAACCAGAAAAAGTGTTGAAAAAGTACTGGATCGCCTCCCATAGCAGGATCAAAAATTCCGATTCCTAAAATCCGTTCCATCCCAACAAGTGCAAGGGTTATCGCAAGTACGGGAGTAGCTAAAATCTGAATGATACTGGTAGCATAAAGTCCCCAGCAGAAAAGGGGCAGCTTGTCCCAGGTTAGGCCGGGGGCACGCATCTTATGGATGGTCGTAATAAAGTTTACGCCGGTAAGAATAGAAGAAAATCCAATTACAAAGACCCCAAATACCATCGTTGTTACAGCACCTCCGGTAGAGGAAGAGTACGGGGTATAAAAAGTCCATCCTGTATCAATTCCACCATTAAGAATGGAAAAGATAGCAATACCTGCTCCGGTTAAATATAGATAGAAACTCAATAAGTTTAGCTTCGGAAAGGCAACATCTTTGGCCCCAAGTTGGAGTGGTAAAATGAAGTTACCAAGCGCTGCAGGTACCGAGGGCACAAGAAATAAAAATATCATTATTGCACCGTGAAGCGTAAACAACTGATTGTAGGTGTTGGCTTCAATAAAAGTCTTGGCAGGAGTCCAGAGCTCAGTACGAACCAAAAGAGCCATTATACCACCTACGAAAAAGAAGAAGGTAATGGCTCCGAGGAACATAATACCGATTTTCTTGTGATCGACGGTTGTTAACCAAGACCACAGTCCTGTTTCCTCATTTAAATAGTGCTTTTTAGGATTGTCATCAGGCTTATACCGCTGAACCTGTATCTTTTTTGATGTAGAACTTGATTCTGCTGTATCCATATTACTTCAATGTTTTGATGTATTCGATAATCGCATTAATCTGCTCATCGTTAAGCTGTCCCTGGTAGGTATTCATAACTGCAGGGTATCCTTCAACGATTTTTGCATTTGGCTCCAGAATAGATTCACGAATGTAGTTTTCATCTACCGTTACCGTTGAACCATCTTCAAAAACTTGTTCACTTCCAAATTTGCCTTGCCATGTGGGGCCGGTCATTTTGCTTCCATCCGTAGAGTGACACGTTGTACAAGCCCATTCTTGGGCCAATTGTTCTCCCCATTCTTCAGGAGCAAGATCTTCTGGTTTTGAACCACCGCCGGCATTTTCTGCAAGCCAGTTTTCAAATTCTTCTTCTTCATGTACAATAACTTCACCTAACATATCTGAGTGGCCATCACCGCAGTACTCGGTACAAAAAATAATTGATTTGCCGGGTTCGGGGGCATTAAACCACATTTCGGTATATCGCCCGGGCACCACATCTTGTTTCAGCCGATAGTCGGGAACAAAAAAGGAGTGGATTACATCTTTGGAACTCATGATTAGTTTTACCGGGCGATCGGCAGGCACATGTAATTTACCGGTTGATTGTGCGCCATTTTCGTATTGAAATTGCCAGATCCACTTTTGTGCTGTTACGTTTACTTCATATGCATCATCTGGTACAACGGTTTGATTCATGAATACTTGGTAGCCCCATCCAAAAACAATAAGAACCAGTACCAAGGGAATTACAGACCATGTAACCTCTAAGGCATTGTTGTGAGTGATGAGCGGCGTTACTTCATCTTCAGATTTGCGACGATATTTATAGATGAAATAAACGATGACTGCAATGAGTCCGATCGTCAAAATAAGGCTGCTGCCATGTACAAACCAGAAAAGAGCATCAGTTTGTTCGGCCAGCGTAGATTTTGCCGGGGGTAATAGGAAGTCTTTAATCGCGTCCATTCGTTTCTTTTATTTGCTTTTCATTATTAGAATATCGGTGTCGCAACCACATAAAACCGAGGAATATACCCAGAATTAACATGGTAGCAAAGCCGCCAACCTGCATGATTTTCCAGGCTACCGGCACATATGTATTAGAATCCGCATCGTATTGGTAACAATAAAGTAATACTTGTTCTGCAGCACTTCCGATGTTGCCATCAGCTGCATCGTATAGCGCATTCCGTAAGTTAAATTCATCAAATTTCAGCCCGTACAGATAGCGGGTTATTACACCGTCTGGACTTAAAAACATAATAGCAGCACCATGGGCATATTGACCATCTTGCAGGCGCTTCATGTTAAATCCAACAGCTTCAGTAAGTTTGTCAATATTTTCTTTATTTCCAGTCAAAAAGTGCCAACCTTCATCGGCACTTTTTCGATCCAGCTTTTTTAAAAAGCGGTTCCTGTTTTCAGCGGCTAAAGATGTTTTTTCACTGGGATCAAAACTAAACGTGACAATATTATATTCAGTGCCCGGAGACCATTTTAAATCTTGAATGCCTTTAAAAATAGCCTCT
>CAYNKF010000227.1:0-4590 GCA_964397705.1 uncultured Balneolaceae bacterium
ATTTCGGCTGTTGTATGAATTGCCTTGGGATCTTCGTCATGCGGATTCGTCGTCAAGCTTACCCCCATGATAATTACAATAGTGATAATCAGGGTATATAGCATCTGATCTAAAAACGGGAGCTGCACGGCCGGGGTCTTTAGGAAAACCGCAATCACAATCGAAGAAAGCACTCCATAGATCGCACCTTTTGAGGTCGTTTTTTTCCAGAATAGTCCCATAAGAAATACGGCAAGTATGCCCGGACTTACCATGCCTGTATATTCCTGAATATACTGAAAAACCTGGGGTACGTTATCAAGTTGCGGTGCTACAATAATGGCTGTTATAAGCGCTACAGAAGCCGAAATTCGACCCATGTTTACAGTCTGTTTATCGGTCGCATCTGGATTGAAATACGGAATATAAATATCCATCGTAAAAATAGTGGCCACTGAGTTAAGCATTGAAGCCATGGACGAAACAATAGCTGCGGCAAGAGCAGCAACCACTAATCCCAAAAATCCGGGCGACAGAAATACCTTCATCAACCATGGATAGGCATTATCATATTGAATACTACCGTCTGCTTTGGTAAACACATCCACAACCCCAGAAATCTGGGTGGTTCCCTCAGGCTGATTAAACAAGACGTACACTATGATACCGGGAATAACCACAATCAAAGGAATAATCAGCTTTAAAAAGCCCGCAAAGATAATTCCCTTTTGGGATTCCTTTAACGACTTCGCTGCGAGGGTTCGCTGGATGATATATTGATTAAATCCCCAATAATACAAATTAGCAACCCACATTCCGCCGATTAATACGGCAATGCCCGGAAGGTTACTAAATTCAGGATTCGATTGATCCAGGATCATATCAAACTTATCCCCGGCCACCTCATAAAGATGGGTTATCCCATTAAAAAGACCGCCTTCCGGAGTCAAATTGTAGAGCCCTGCAAAGGTAACAACACAGCCACCCAGAACCAGTAAACCTACCTGTATCACATCGGTCCAGGCTACCGCTGAAAGGCCACCGTACAGCGAATAGGCAGCGGCAATAGCTGAGAGGCCTATGAGAGCATACATCATCAGGCTTCCATCTCCTGTACCCATTATAGTATCAAGCGCCAGCGCTCCCAAATAGAGCACGGTAGTAAGATTGACAAAAACAAAGAGGGCAATCCAAAAAACGGCTAAAATCGTCTTTAGTGTCGTATTAAAACGCTGTTCAACAAATTCAGGAATGGTGAAAATTTCTTTCTCAATAAAAATCGGCAATAGGTATTTACCGACAATAATCAGTGTTACCGCCGCCATCCATTCGTATGAAGCAATAGCCAAGCCTACTGCAAAACCCGAACCGGACATTCCGATAATTTGCTCTGCCGAAATATTGGCAGCAATGAGTGATGCCCCGATGGCCCACCACGGAAGCGACTTACCAGCCAAAAAGTAATCCTCAGCCGTCTTTTGATGCCCCTTTTCATCCTGCGATACCCAAAGGCCAAGAGCAACAATCATTAAAGCATAGGCACAGAAAACAATCGTATCAACTAAAGTGAATTCCATAAAAAATTATTTTAGAATTTAAACGTCTATAGATTTTTTTTGCCGTTATAAACAGATATATCTACTTCCCAACTCTTGATGCTTAACGGGGATATTTGCTGCTGATCGCCCCACTTGCATGCTTCAGCAAGGGAATCAGGACGAGCATTGCAAGGTTCTAAAGCCAACGTATACTCTTTTTCTTTTCTATGTGACGGCCACCCTCCATAACAGAGCCAGAGTCCTAAAAATGGAACCTGTCCCGTATCGAAGGAAAAGAACAAAGTTTCGTCAGTCTGCTGTTTATAAAGTCCGGCTTCCCCTTTTTTCAAACGATCAGAAAACAACTTGACCGCAAATTCCAATGATTTATTCTGTATGTTATTAAAGTCAATATTTGAATTATTCCCAAGTATATCTGGCCATGTCAGCCGATCTCCCAAATTACCAACATTAGGATCTGACGCCCAGTTTAAAACAACTTCGGATATTTCCTCCGGTACTATCAACTGGTCGCCTTCTGTAATATCCAACAAGGGATGAGCAGACCACATATACTCAAAGGGGACTTCCTCCAGGCTCTCCAGTTCATATGTAATCCGAATGGCTGAACCATCAAGCTCGATATGTTTTGAAAAACGATAGTTTAACTGCTTCCCATGAGTCCATAACGTAATCGCATTCTTGTGTTCTTGGTACTTCCATGACTTGCTCCATAGTTCTCCATGATCAGGCAGTTCCAGCACCTCTCCTTTGAACTTATATTTTGAGGGAGAAACATTAGGGAAACATTCATCAAAACCAGATGTATTGGGAGGTAAAAACTCCTCTCCATATTCAGGCTCTGAAAATAGCTGATAATCAATGCGAGGTTCCTTTAGAAATTCGGTTCCGCTATTTTTGCTTGTCATGGACACCATCTTTCCCCCTAAATCCGGGATAATAGAAATAGCAAGCTCATCATTTTCAATTTCAACAAACGCCATGGTATCGTAATTTTTACAGCTGAACATTTAATACATCTGCAGCCATAATACTCTTCTAATTTGATTGAATGTAGAATTTGTCTATTAATCCGGAATACCCTGTTCCTCTTTCTGCCCCAGCCGATATTTATTAAAGACATTCATCACCGGTAAGGCATTGCCCTCTTCATCGAAGAAACTGCGTGCCCCCAAACCCCCTTCTACGGCTGGTTCCCACCAAAAAATTCCTTTTATTTTTGGGGATGAGATATTAAGCAGCGTTTCATTAACGGACTCCAAAAACTCGCGCTGCCCGTCCGGCGTTTCGGGATATGGGGCCATCGCATCTTCATATTCGGATGGTAGCCAGTGATAGGCTGTTTCTACGAGAATAATATCTTTGGTGAAATTTTCAACTAGCGACAAAAGATTTTCACGCAGTTCTAACAGGTTGCCGTGCCACCACGGATAGTATGACAGTCCGATGATATCATAGGGAATATTGTAGGAATTAAATTTGTCGTAATACTTTTTTGAGCCATCCGCATCGGCACCCTGATCATAGTGTATCATTATCAACGGACGTGCGGCCTGCCCGCGTCCGGCATCTACGCCATCAACCCCTGCTTTTACCAGCTTGGCAAAATTGTCCCAGTTGTCGGGCAACTTGCCCGTGGGCCAAAGCATGCCGTTGCGGGTTTCATTGCCAATCTGTACCATCTCCGGCATTACACCTGCTTTGCGAAAGGCTTCGATCGTATTTTTTGTGTACTGATATACAGAATCAGCCAATACATCCACCGACAAGCCTTTCCACGCCGCGGGAATGGGCTGCTTGCCGGGATCGGCCCAACTGTCGGCATAGTGATAATCGAGCAAAAATTTGTACCCCCGTTTTTCTGCTTCCTGTGCTAATTCAATGGTATACTCCAAATCGTTGGGCAGCTCATCCGGCGAATGAAAAAGGCGCAGGCGAATCCAGTTGTAGCCGTGAGATTTAAAAATATCGAGCCCGGCCTTTACTTCACCATTATCCTTGAATTGCTTACCATTATCTTCTGCACTTTTGAGGAACGACATATCAGCGCCCACGGCATAAGTGATGTCGGCAGTGCCTTCGGGTTTGGTGGAGTTTTGGGCAATTAATTGCTGAATTGAGAAGATAAATATAATTATTAACGAAGATAAAACGATGAATTGAATTCTCATAATAATCTACATTTAGTAACTATTTGACATCTTTATATTCTTATCAATCTCCCTTTGTCCATTTTCTCCAAGAGGGATATTCCTTATTCCATTAGTTCCTCCTTAGAGAAGGAGGACAGGAGGATTGAATCATTCTGTAATAATTTCCTCAGTAGCCGGTTCTAATTCGTCATTTGTTGCAGTAATGGTTACCGTACCCAGTTCGTCCCCGGCTCGTAGCAATATTGAGGCAATACCGGCTTCGGCGCTTATGGGATTCTGTCCAACGAGTTCTGCATTTCCCTTAATTTCAAAACGGATCTCATGTTCAGCATTGAGAACCACGGTTCCTTTTTTATCTACCACAGAAGCATAAACAAATACGATATCTTTTTGTCCTGCTTTGAACGGTTTATTGCTGAGATCGATATCTAAAGTAATAGCAGACGGTTCTCCCGGGGTTATCTGGTAATGCTCGGTAACCTCTTCCCCATCAATATAGCCGGCGGCCCGAAGCGTCCCCGGCTCAAATTCATCAATTTCAAACGAAAATGGCGGGTTATTTAGGTGACTCCAAACACGGTCGCTGTCGGGGGATTTTCGTCCCAGTGACTCCCCATTTAAAAAGAGTTCGACCTCTTCGGTGTTGCTGTACACTTTAGCTGTGGTGTAATCTTCATCTGACCAAAAATTGGCAATGTAAATCATCGGCTGTCCGAAGTTAGCCTCCTTATTCATATTGGGTCTGGCCTGACTGCGATAGAAATAATAGGCAAACTTTGGAATACGAAAGATATCGCGAATTCCCGAAGCTTCGAGATTGTCAGCATAACCGCGGTTGTAATCAAACATCACCCAGTTGGCATCCCCAAAAGAATGGCCTTTTCGATTGCTATTATGCG
>CAYNKF010000228.1:0-4588 GCA_964397705.1 uncultured Balneolaceae bacterium
AAAGCAAAAAAGCTGTAAGACCTATAAATATTAAGTGCTATTTGTGATGGTTGAAGGGGCAAAAAACGATCAACCCTTTTATCCTGAACACAGCCCCAACCCTGTCATTTCGAATGGAGCGCAGCGGAATGAGAAATCTATGTCTTTGCTTTTCAGCAATCTATCTTTAAACAAAGATCTCTCGCTCCCGCTCGAGATGACAGAGACGGTAGTTAAAGGGTATTAGATTGGATCGAATGATTAATCACAAACATCAGGATGTCATTTCGAAAGTAGCGAAGCGAAAAGAGAAATCTTTGTTTTGCGATGCCGCTCTATTTGCTAATATAATATTGCGCTGTTCATCCGGTATGGTGGGATTTTATAATAAAATTTTAGTACCACGAGAAGTGTTTTTAACATAAAGTTTCTTATTGAATCGTTAAAAATGGTCATACTTGCCGCGATTTCTCGCACAAACCGCGCACAATTGGTCGTAATTTTGGGGCAAAAAAGGGTCCAAACAACCGATTTTTGGCCCTTAAAAGTGTTAATTAATTACGAAAAAATGGGGTTTGAAGTGTGGACGAAAAAGCCCAAAAAGCAGCCTTTATAGGCTTTAAAGGCCGAAATAGTCCGGCATTAAGGCGGACTCATAAACGATTAGGTTGAGGGAGTGGATGGATGATCGTATTAAAACTCAACAAGATTATATCACTTGTCGCATGTAGTTATGGCAGAGCCAGGATTTCAATTTCGGCCACATAATAAAGCTGCCCATTTTCAAAATGGATATCCCCGCCGATCACCTCAAAAATTTCTCCTTTTCGCAGTGGACTTAATGATTTTAAGAATGTCGTATTTGATGCTGACAATCCACCCTCATTTTCCCACTGCTCCAAACTATTGATATCAGCAGGGGAAAGAGTTTTTGAATTAATTTTTATTTTTAGGTTGCGTGTTAAGGTATGCTTCATACTTAATAATGTAGGTGGTTTTATTAAAAGCTATTTGATTTCAGTCGGATACGGTGAACTTACTTTATCTACGATGGCAGACCATTTGGCATCGGGATTAATCTGATTTTGTGCCAGGTCACTAAGTCCCATATCCGCACGTTTTTCTTCACGCAATGTTTCCAGAAGCAGTTCTGCAATATCATGGCGTTCAAGCGTTTTAGCATATGCAATAGCAGTTCCATATCCCGCCATCTCATAATGATTTATGTGTTGTACCGCTGTTATAAGGGCAGCATCACGTACCTCTTCATTAACACACCGGTTTGCCAGTTTTTCTGACTCTTTAATGAGTCCTTTGATACCGTCACAATCTTCTCCTTTAGGATCTTCATTCAGAATATTAAAAACCTCTTTAATGCGTTGGACGTGGCGCTTGGTTTCTTTGAGATGAAAAGTCAGCAATTCGTTAAGTTCAAATGATTCTGCTATTTCTGACTGACGTTCTAAAAAATTGATCTGCTGTACTTCTCCGTCATAAAGATCACGTAACTGCTCAAGCATCAAGTCATAAAGGTCAAAAATTTCTTCATTATTAGGTGTGGTCATGGTGATTACCTTCTGCAGTTTTTAGATTGTGTTAAAATCGGACGAATGTTATTTCTATAATTGAAAAAAAGCTGTAATGGCTTTCTGCTGTTATATTAATGGATGATGCACACAAAATGGATAGGTACAGTCAGTGAGCTGATGTAGGGAAAACCCTGTTTTTTCGATAGGTGAATTTCGCAGGAAAAGTACCCAAGGGAGTAAATCAAAACAGGCTTAAAAAAGGAATTAATGAAAAGGACAGAATACATGGAGAATGATCCAAAAGTAGATAAATTGCCATTATTTTTTGCCTTTACTTATTAGTATCATAATGAAAAATAAGGGGTATTCTTTAACTTTGTTTTTGCTTGGTTAAAATTGATACAGATACTGCATGATTACTATTCGTGAATTGACATCCCATGATGAGTTATATGACTTCGTTCACTTTCCTTTTTTACTATATGGCGATAATCCTTTTTGGTCGCCTCCAATAATTAGTGATGAGCTGCAAAATCTGGATCCACAAGAAAATCCGGTGTTTAACCATGTGGAGGTTAAATATTTTATGGCCTATAAGGGGGAGCAGCCGGTAGGGAGGATAGCAGGAATTATAAACCACCCCGAAGTTCGCGAGTTGAATATCCCCAAGGTACGTTTCGGCTATTTCGATTGTATTGATGATCCCGACGTTTCCCAGGCATTGCTGGAGCAAGTTCGTCAGATGGGTAAAGAGAATGAATTGGATTTTATGGAAGGTCCGTTGGGCCTTTCGAATATGGACAAGGCAGGTATGCTTGTAGAAGGATTTGATGAGCCCAACACGATGATTACTTGGTATGGATTGCCTCACTATGCCTCCCACATGGAGCAGTTCGGCTTTGAGAAGGAAAAGGAGTGGGTAGAGTATGAGATTCAAATTCCTGATGATTCGCCGGAGAAGATTGATCGGTTTTCAACACTTATTAAGGAGCGGTATAACTTGCAGGTGGTTCGTTTTTCTAACAGTAAGGAGATTCTCGAGTATGCAGACGAAATGTTTGATCTTATCAATAAGACGTACAGTGATTTAAGTACTTTTATTCCTATAAAGCCCGACCAGATTGATTACTATAAGGATCGGTATCTTAAATTTCTTCATCCTGATTTTATTAATTGTGTTGCAGATGAAGATGGTAATCTCATTGCGTTTGCTATTACGATGCCATCATTTTCTAAAGCATTGCGCAAAGCCAAGGGTAAGCTTTTGCCGTTTGGATGGTATCACCTTTTAAAGGCGCGGTACTTTCCTGAAAAAGCAGCTTTCTACCTGATAGGGATTAAGCCGCAATACCAAAATAAAGGGGTGACTTCGATCATTTTTAAGGAGATGAACGAGGTCTTTAATCGGAATGGAATTAGCACCGTAGAAAGCAATCCCGAGCTGGAAGAAAATGAAGCTATTCGCTCGCTTTGGAAAAAGTATGAAAATCGACTTCACAAACGGCGCAGAACCTACCGGGATAGTTTATAGGTTTTGTTGATGTAGTTTAATATGAATAAATTCCTTCTGGAGTTGTGTGTTATATTTAAGGAAGAGTATAATTACATAATTCTTTATGCTTTTCAGCGAGAGGTTCTTGTTGCATCTTTGAAGCGCCGCTGGCTAGAAATTTTTAAGCTGCTCTGGCCATCGGATTTAGATAAGTATAGTGATCTTTCTTATTAAGAAACTATTTAAAAGTTGTTGAATGGTATAGAATTACCTTGATTCCCTTCGGCTATTGTTCTGAAATTTGTTATGTAGAAAGATTGAAAATCGTGAAATGGAGAGAAAGTTTTATTTCTTTTCTAAACACTAAATGAAGGATAAAACTCCCAAACGGAAGAATTTCTGTTTGACGAAGTGCTGGCTGTAAATAGTATCAACGATTGGTTATTGTGTCAGTACTGAGGAGTTAAATTCTTCTTGAGTTTTTACCAGCTTTTTGGGTCAAGCCAAAAAGCGAAAGCCAATGAGAAATAACTATTCACTCCTAACTAGGGATGGTACCTTTAAAATGGTTCAACTTTGTACATTCTACCGCAAGTCAGAAAAAGACCGGTAAAAAGCAGGTATTCCCTTACAGCAAAAGGGATTATTTACTGATAAATTCTAATCGAATAGCAAATAAATCCATTACACTATGGAAACGTTATCAGCGACTACAATCTTTTGGCTACTGGTATTAGGGGCAACAACAGGCTGGATCGTCGGCTATATAATTGGTCATGAAGGCATCACATTGATAAGTAATGTGATATGGGGAACGCTTGGGGCTCCACTCGTTGGTATTTGTGGGCTATACGTTCAAATTAGTGGTGTCTTGGTGTTTTCATTGCTCGGAACGTTGGCGATGCTATTTTTAGCAAATGTGTTCCATCAACATCATGTGGAAGATATTACCGGTGATATAAAACGAGGAATTCGTATTATCAAGAAGTCCTGAATTATTCCGAGTGCTACTTCAGCAATTTCGTCCGGGTTTGTTAGTGCGGATATTAGTTGCATTCGATGAATAATTAATATCTATCTATTCGCTTCCAACCAAGCGTGAGCGTTTAGGTTTTCGATTTGCATTCTTCTCTTCGTTCTTGCGATCTCTATTTAACCATAGCGCTACATCCGTGTCAAAGGCAGCAGCCAAATGATACGCCCGAAGGTTGCTTATAGAGAGATTGCCCTCTATAATACCTTGCACTTCGGTTTCAGGCATACCTGAAATTTGAGAAAATTCTTGTGTGTTGATATCCTTCTTTCGAAGCAATTTTTTAAGAAGTTGAGCGGCTGATTGATGCATAGTTCATTTAAGCAAGTAGGTTTAGTGTTGTCGATCTCTTAACAATTGTAGAAGTATACGGCAATAATAATTTTGAAAGTTTTTATACTAGCCAGACTTATTTAGATCTACAATCCTCATTATTTTTTCAGGCTGTCGTCTGGCAATAGGAAAAGAAAAACAGAAAGGAACGTTACTATGTTTCTTTTTAAGCAATAAAAAAGCCCGCTTTAAAAAGCGGGCTTGAATATACCAAAAAATCTT
>CAYNKF010000229.1:0-4583 GCA_964397705.1 uncultured Balneolaceae bacterium
CATATTAACATATAACGGATTTTATAAAGAAACGGTTTGGGTACTTGCCGTAGCTGCCATCATTGATTCTGTCGATGGAGCGCTGGCACGACTTACGCAAACCAAAGTACATGCACCGGCTATTGACGGGGCCCTGATGGACAACATCGTTGATTTTCTCACGTGGACTATTGCCCCTCTTCTCTGGATTTTTGCAACGATGGATATCCCCACATGGGTACTCGCAATTTGTGCCATAGCCAGCGTCTTTGGGTTTTCCAATACCAAAGCCAAAACAGAGGATCACTTTTTTCTGGGCTTCCCATCGTACTGGAACATTGTTGTATTCTATATCTTTTTACTCGAACTACCCGACCCCTTTTCTTCTGCAATCTTATTGCTATTTGCACTCGTAACATTTTTGCCTGTCAAATTTGTTTACCCATCCAGAACAGAATATTTACGTCCCTTTACGCTAATCCTGGGAGGCATCTTTGCAGTTCAGCTTATTTCATTGCTGTATTATTTTGACCAATCACCTGTTTGGTTGATTTACAGTTCCTTTCTATTCCCTTTCTATTACTTTGGACTTTCCTTTTTCATGAATATCAAATCAACTGAAACATCCCACTGACTCTGCCGTATTACCTTAACAAAGAAAAGTAAAACCATTAACTGATATTGCTTATGGGAGCTCGATTAAAAAAATCTCGAACTGATAAAATGATTACAGGTGTCTGCGGAGGCATTGCTGAATACCTTGGGTGGGATCCTACAATCGTGAGAATTATTTTTGTGATAACTACCTTCCTTGGATGGGGGAGTCCCGTTCTGCTTTATTTCATTCTTGCCTTAGTGATGCCGGAATAACTTCCTTGAGCGAAGGAATCAGTTTTGAAATGATAGCCCTATTTCATAACTATGGATAGTTGATATTAATAAATAATCCAGTTATGAGAATAGGTATCGTTGGTCCTGCTGATCGAGCAGTTGCGTGGGAAAAACATTTAAGACCCCATCGCACGGTCTCAGAAGTGGTAATTGCAGGCAAGCTATCCGAAATTGGTAATGTTGATGCATGCCTATTGATGGATGATGAGCAGCCTGATAATCTTGACCGTTTACTTACAGCCGTAAAGGCAGGATACCATACTTTTTTAATTGCTCCCATCCCCACCGATACAAAGCAGGTTGAAAAAATTTACCACGCTGCTGAAGAATCTAATGTTCTGATACAATTTTCACACTGGCCAACTCTTGCTCCAGCTTCAAAATGGATGGCCAAAAAGATCGAAAAACCTTCATTCCTGCAAATTAATCGAGAGCTAAATTATTCAGAATTTGCAGAGTCCAATCATCCTTTTGAGTACTACTGGATTGATGAACTTGCTTTTTGCCTACGCTGGATGAATGGATCAGTTCATCACATAGATTTGAAAACAGTTGAGCTTTCCAAAAAGCATTTATACGCACTGCATATGATGTTAAGATTCGAGAGCGGTGCGACGGCAAATATTTTTGTCAACGTAACAGCAAACAACTCTCGGCATCAACGTATGGCCGCAAACAATCACTTTATCGTAAATTGTAACGTTCTGGACCAGTCCGTTCGACTGGGAGAAGAGAATGGCGATGGACATCTTTTTTTCAACAGCAAGACTTTTGATGCCAGTAAGTCAGCTGAATTAGCCGCATTGGAGTTTCTAAAATCAATTCAGCTTAAGCGGGAAACCATTTATAATGCTTATCAGCTTTGGAAGCTGAATAAAACGATAGACAAAATTAAAAAAAGACTTACCAGGGTTTAGTCTCCTTTTTTATGCATCATCTTAAAAAATCCCTTCAATTCTTCACGTGATCCTAATTTATCAATAAAATTAAACTGTCCAGCTGACAAACGTTCACCGCCGTCAATAACTACGCACTCTCCTGTTATATAGGGTGCCATATCCGACATCAAAAACGTAGCAAGATTAGCCAATTCTTCTTTATCTCCATACCGTCCGGCTGGAATTTTAGATAAAAACTTCTGCTCAGCACTCTCATCCGGAACCAACCGCTCCCATGCACCTTTGGTGGGAAATGGTCCAGGCGCTATGGCATTCAAACGAATGTCATACGTTGCCCATTCGTAAGCAAGCGATCGCGTCATCGCCAGTACGCCTGCTTTTCCACATGCGGATGGTAGCACAAATGCCGATCCCGTATCCTCTGAATAAGTAGTTACCATATTCAGAATATTACCTTTCTTCTTCTCATCAATTAGATAGTTACCAAAAACGTGCGTGCAGTTGAATGAACCATGCAATACAATATCGACTACGGCTTTAAAACCACCCGGACTCAAATCTTCGGAAGCCGATAAAAAGTTTCCGGCCGCATTGTTAACGAGGCCCGTCATCGTTCCAAAATCAGATACAATTTCCTCAATCATTTCCTTAATGCGATCATAATCGCGGACATCCGCTACATAGTATTTTACCGAACTATCATTCGCAGCATCCTCAATTTCTTTAACAGCCTTTTGGAGCTTTTCTTCCGTTCGTCCACAAATAGCAATATTGCTACCCAATGATACAAACTTCTTGGCCATAGCTAACCCCAATCCACTGCCACCACCGGTAATTAAAATTGTTTGTCCCGCTAATGTATCTTCTTTAAACATGATAATCGTTTCTAAAATTAGGAAGTACTATCCTGAAACAAGTTCAGATGAAATAGGTTACGCTAAATTCTCAAAAATACCGGCAGCCCCCATACCTCCGCCTACACACATTGTCACCATACCGAACTGTTTGTCCAGTCGCTTTAAATCGTGCAGAAGCTGGGTTGTCAGCTTGGCACCGGTACAGCCGAGGGGATGTCCCATAGCAATAGCTCCACCGTTTATATTGACAATATCTTCGTCCAGACCAAGCTCACGAATTACTGCCAACGATTGAGCCGCAAAAGCTTCGTTTAGTTCGATTAGATCAATATTCCCTAAATCAAATCCGGTTTGTTTGAGCACTTTTGGTACTGCCTCAACCGGACCAATACCCATAATTTCTGGGGGAACTCCTGCTACCGAAAAACCATGATACTTGGCTATGGGTTCAAGTCCTAGTTCATCAGCCTTTTCGCGGCTCATCACGATCACCGCTGCCGCAGCATCATTCATTTGAGAGGAATTTCCCGCCGTCACAGAGCCACCTTGCTTAAAGGCAGGATTTAGCTTTGCTAAAATTTCCTTTGAAGTATCGCGCCGTGGACCTTCATCGGTATCGAAGATAAATTCATTCTCCTCAACTTGCCCCTCTGCTGTTACTTTCTTCTCTTTCACTTCAATAGGCACAATCTGATCATCAAAATAGCCTTTATCCCATGCTTTGAGCGCCCGCTGATGACTGCGATAGGCAAAAGCATCCTGATCTTCACGACTTACATCATATTTGTCAGCTACATTTTCAGCCGTTAATCCCATGTTGATATAAATCTCTGGATAGTTATCCACCAATTCGGGATTCAATCGCGAAACATATCCACCCATCGGCACCAGAGACATCGACTCCACGCCCCCGGCAATGATTACATCAGCACCACCAGTCATGATGCGTTCGGCAGCTTGAGCAATAGTTTGTAATCCTGATGAGCAAAATCGATTCATCGTAGCGGCGGGAACCGAAGGGGGTAATCCTCCCAGCGCAGCACATTGACGCGCGATATTCAGACCCTGTGCCGCTTCGGGAAAAGCACAACCCAAGATTACATCATCTACCTGCTCAGGCTGAAGGTTTGGGGCTCGTTCCAACAGGTTTTTGATCACTTCTCCACCCAACGTATCCGGCGGAGTGAACCGCAGTGATCCTTTATTCGCTTTTCCAGTGGGTGTTCGGGCAGCAGCGACAATTACAGCTTCTTTCATAATGTACATTCCTTTAATTAATAGAACACGGATACAGCAAATTCAACAGATGAACACACATCCTAATCTATTTTTATCTGCCTAATCCATGTCATCAACATTCTAATTTCTAAGTGGTTTGCCTTTCTTTAGCATGTGCTCGATTCGGTCCTGGGTTCGTTTGTCCTCCAATAATTCCATGAAAGCTTCGCGTTCAAGTTTCAGAATATAATCTTCCGGCACTTCCTGGGGTTCGCTCAGATCTCCACCGCTCATCACAAAGGCGACTTTTTCGGCCACTACTTTGTCGTAATCGGTAATAAAATTGGCTTGATGCATAATATGAAGCATCATCTTCAGAGAACTCAACGCCTCATTCCCAAGCACTTTTATCATTGGTTTTTCAGGTGGATAATATCCCGCATCAACCATTCGACGGGCTTCGGCTTTGGCATTTGCGATAAGCAGATCCCGGTTCATAATAATGGAATCCAAGTCACGTAAATAGCCATACTCTCTGGCTTTGGGTGCTCCGTCAGATACTTTAGCCATGCCGATTGTCTTAAATTTCTCTTTAATATTTGGCATAGGATCAGTCTGCTCGTCGTCTAAAAGCTGCTGCATTGTTCGATAAAGCATCTCTTTGGTCCCACCACCGGCTGGTAGCAATCCAACACCCACTTCAACCAGTCCGGCGTATAATTCATGATGAGCTACGACT
>CAYNKF010000230.1:0-4561 GCA_964397705.1 uncultured Balneolaceae bacterium
CACATCATCGGGACCCTTACCCTGCAGTCCCTCCATAGATTCTTCAACTTCCAGCCAGTTTCCAACTTTATATCCCAGCGGCTGATTCATATTTGTTAGATAAGCTATCGTTTCCTTCCCAAAATCTTCACCGATAGCCACCAGTGTTTCAGCCAGTTCCTGAGCATCTTCATGCGTTTTCATAAAGGCCCCGGAGCCAAATTTCACATCAAGGACCAAGGCATCAATACCTTCGGCCAATTTCTTACTCATAATACTGCCAGCTATTAAAGGAATAGATTCTACCGTAGCCGTCACATCGCGCAGCGAATACAGCCGTTTATCGGCCGGAGCAACCTCCTCGGTTTGTCCCGCCATCACCATGTTGCACTTTGCTAATATTTGTTGATATCGCTCTAAGTTCATATCAACGGTAAAACCGGGAATGGATTCCATCTTATCAAGCGTACCCCCGGTATGTCCCAACCCGCGACCGGATATCATGGGCACAGGCACTCCGTAGCTGGCAACAATAGGTGCCAGAATTAGGGACAGCTTATCTCCTACGCCTCCCGTTGAGTGTTTATCTACTTTTTTACCGGGAATATCGCTGAGATCGAGTACCCGTCCCGAATGGAGCATGGAATGCGTCAATGCCGAAGCTTCATCTTCATTCATGCCATTCAAAAAAGAGGCCATCAAAAACGAACTCATCTGATAGTCAGGCACTTCATCTTGTGTATATTCGTCAATTAGATGAGATATCTCATCTCTGGTAAGTGCATAGCCGTCTCTTTTTTTTCGAATTAAGGAAACAATATTATACCCTTTGGTACTCATACAATAATGCTGTTAAATTAATTTTATGATGGCTCAGACTAAATATTCTATTAAAGTAAAAAGCTCTGATGATTAACGTATTAGCCGATCAATATCTATATAATATACAGTCTTATCTACCTGAAAGTATAAATTTACAACTTTTTGATCCTGCTCGAGGGTTGCCTTCCGACCTTGAAAAGGCTCACGCAATGCTTATCCGTACGGTGATTCCTATAAACAAACAGACACTGCCAAATATTCCAAAGAATCTTACCTTTATTGGTACGGGTTCTTCAGGAACCGATCATGTGGATTTACAATATCTTGCTGAGCACAACATTCACTTTGCTGATGCAGCCGGTTGTAATGCTCGTTCAGTCGCTGAATACATAGCTACGGCACTTTTACTTTGGACGGAAAAGCGCAGTAAGGATTTATCAACACTTTCGTGCGGCATTATTGGCGTTGGTCATGTTGGCACAGAAGTAGTAGACATTCTTAATAGGATCGGATTAGAAACAATAACATACGACCCACCCCGCGAACAACGCGCCCCCAACTTTTCATCAGCATCAATTAATGAAGTATTGGGTTGCGACCTCTTATCTTTCCACACTCCGCTTCACAAAGAAAGTGAACATCCCACTTATCACTGGTTAAACCAACATAGATTAAAAGACCGAGCTTTCGACCTAATTATAAACACAGCACGCGGCGGAGTGGTAGATGAAAACGCACTGCTTGCAGCTATGAAAAAAGGAACAGTCAGAGACACTATTATCGATACCTGGGAAGATGAACCAACAATACATCTTGACACTTTTGGTGCAGCATTACTGAAAACACCGCATATTGCCGGATATTCAGAACAAGCTAAACAAAATGCCTCAAAGTTTGTCGCTGATGATTTAATCAGTCACTTTGAATTGAATTCACCTGAAATTAGATCACATAATAAAAAGATCACTTTCGATAAGAATCCGGATAAATATCATTCACTCTCCTCGCTCTTGACCGAACTGCACCCCATAAAGAACTATGAGCAAAAACTAATGGGAATCGTTACAAATCACCCCCAAAAACGCGGTGAGTTATTTAACAAATTGCGTGCTGAATTCCCTCTGCGACAACAATTTTCACAAATAAAGCTGACAAAAGCGTACTTCAATCAATATCCCGTACTTAAAGAGCTGGGATTTTCGGAGATCAGCTAATCCCAAAAAATCGCAAAGCATTTTTGTCTGTAATCATTTCTACCTCTTCAAGCGATTTATCCATCACTTCGCCCAGCCGCTCAGCGGTATATTTTACAAAGGCAGGCTCATTGCGTTTACCGCGCTTGGGATCAGGTGCTAAATAGGGTGCATCGGTTTCGACCATCATATGCTCAATGGGTAGCTCAGCTACCGCTTCATCAACACCCGAATTTTTAAACGTAAAAATACCTCCGATACCTAACTCTAATCCCAAGTCAATAGCACGTTTTCCCTCATCCGCAGAACCGGTGAATGAATGCCAGACTCCCTTTAAACTTCCATCCTGTTCTTCTTCAACTATATCAAGGAGATCTTTGGTACTTTCACGATTATGCAATACGACGGGCTTCTGCATTTCTTTGGCCACCCTGCAATGTGTTCGAAGGCTTTCTTGCTGTTCTGACTTATAATCTTCATTCCAGTAATAGTCCAACCCTGTTTCTCCTACCGCAATATATTCCGGCCGACTGCAAAGGTCATACAGTTTTTGCTCGGTAATTTCTTTGCCGTCATTTATACTGGTGGGATGAATCCCCGCCATTTTATGAAAGGAAATATCGGAATGCTGAAACTTTTCCATTTTGGGAAGTGAATCCAAATCGATGGCCGGCAAAAAAATATGTGTTACTCCTGCTTTGGCCGCACGATCTAAAACCCCTTCAAGGTCATCTTCAAATTGGTCAAGATAAAGGTGGCAATGCGTATCAATCACGACTGTTGGAGAGCTGGATCTGTATGAAAAGTTACAAGTCTTTCCATCGGATTCTTCACAAACAAACCCGGTTTAAGATTGTGTTTATTCAAAATTTCTTTGATTAACTCCTGATGGAAAAATGCAACTGATCCAATAAAGCGGACCTCATAATCCCTAGCATTGGTGTAGTTCAATAAGATGCGTGAAATAAAGTTCTCAAATCCCTCGTACAGCATTTCTTTGACAAAAGGATGATCGGCATGCTCGCCCAAAAATGCCCCATAAGAAGCAATAAACCTACTTTTCTGATCACCGTCGTACAATCCCTCTGTAATATGATCGAGCGACATATTATAGTTTTTTTCAAGGTCTTCCTTAAGGTCATTGGGAATCTCGAAACGAAAGTATTTATTGATTAGCTTTTTACCGAAATAACCCGCGCTGCCCTCATCCCCTAAAATAAAAGCCAGTGATGGAATATGTTCGATAATTTTCTCCCCGTCATAGACGCAAGAATTGCAACCGGTTCCAAGGATACAGGCAATACCAGGCTTATTATGAAAACAAGCTCTTGCTGCTCCTAACAAATCGTGATAAACATTGTTATTTGAATCAGTGAAACAGGAATCGAGCGCTTTTTGTACCACTTGATCTTTCTCGTCACTATCACAACCTGCTCCATAAAAAAATACCTCATCTATAGGCACTTCGATTTTGGGCAGCAAGTTTTGGCGGATAATCTCTTCAATACTCTCTGTTGTATGATAGTACGGATTTAATCCTTCCGTAAAATGTGTTTCGGTCTCATCATTAACTAGACACCATTCCGTTTTCGTAGCTCCACTGTCAGCAATTAATATACTCATAAACACTTTTCTTTTATTAATTCCGCGACAAATCTAAGGAATTTTGGCTACATACAACAGCAGGAATCCAAGATAGAGACTATCGCAAATTCTACCTATTATTAGCTGATGCGTAAATGTATAAAAATACTTATTGGGGATGAAACTTACCTATAGCAATTATTTAAAAATCGATGAGCTTCTGGAACTACAACAGCTTCAGTCTGACCCGGAAGAGCACGACGAGATGCTCTTTATCATTATTCATCAAACCTATGAACTCTGGTTTAAGCAGATTCTGCACGAGATGAATAAACTTCGAGACGATCTAAAAGCGGGCAAAACTTGGGCAACTGTTAAAACGATGAAACGCATTCTGACCATACTCAAAACAATGGTTGCCCAAATTGATATTCTGGAAACCATGACTCCACTTGAATTTGAGAGCTTTCGTGGGTTTCTGGATGAAGCCAGCGGATTCCAATCAGTTCAATTTCGAGAAGTGGAAATTGTCTGCGGACATCGATCTGAACACATCCTTAAAGTCCACGAACACCAACCTCAATATGTCGACCGAATGAAAGAACGAATGGCAGAGCCTACACTCTGGGAATGTTTCTGTGAATACCTTCAGCAAAAAGGATACGATGCCCAACTGCCGGAACGGAAACATAAAAATGGCTTGCTTTATGATCCATCAGAAAAAAACCAAAAAATCCTGCTCGATATTATGCAGAATGATCAAGAAACGGCTATGCTCTGCGAGTTGTTTGTAGATTTTGATGAGGGTATGCAGGAATGGCGGTATCGCCACGTAAAAATGGTAGAACGTACTATTGGAAACAAAATGGGTACCGGCGGTTCAAGCGGTGTAGACTACCTCCGCAAAACGCTGCACCAGCGCATTTTTCCCGATCTGTGGGAAATTCGGTCAGAAATTTAAACTATAGCATATAAAATTTGCA
>CAYNKF010000231.1:0-4561 GCA_964397705.1 uncultured Balneolaceae bacterium
CGCAATAATTTTCACTTAATTAGAACATTATTTAGCAATGCGAAACTGGATACTTTTTTTACTGAAAATTCTGATAGTTACCCTGCTATTTATTGGGTTTTCTGTCGTATCACTTGTAGCACAAAGTGATCAGACCGAAAAACAGTCTGTTGATGTGAACAATCAGCGGATCTATGTTTGCAACCAGGGAGAAGCTACATTGTCAATTATCGATGTTGAAAGCAATGAGATTGTAGATCGCATCGACCTTCAGGAGTTGGGTTTTTCGTCCAATGCAAAGCCGCACCACACTGTTGCAGAACCGGATGGTTCATACTGGTATGTAACACTAATTGGCGAAAATCGCGTGTTAAAATTCAATCGGTATAATGAACTGGTGGGCCAGGCTAAGATGGAGGTGCCCGGTTTATTATCACTGCATCCCAGTCGCGATCAACTGATTGTGGGTCGATCTATGAGTGCCGTAAATCCTCCTCAAAGGATAGGTATCATAAAACGGTCGGATATGACGCTGCAAAAAGAAATACCAACTTTTTTTACACGTCCCCATGCATTGTCCATCACCCCTAATGGAAAGTGGACGTTTATTGCCAGCCTCGCAGAAAATCAGTTCCTTTCAATTAACAATGAAACCGAAGAAACGGAGCTGACTACTTTGGATGGGGCTAGCCATGTATTTGTTGATTTTGCGATATCTCCGGATGGCAACACGATGGTGGGTACGGGACAAATATCGGGGAAATTACTATTCTTTGATATCAGTGATCCCCAATCACCTAAATTAACCGAGAGTATTGATGTAAATGCTCAGCCTTGGCATCCGGTGTTTTCTCCCGATGGCAGCTACGTCTATTTTGGCAATAAGCAGGCCCATACCGTTACGGCGGTTGATATGGAATCGCGATCGGTTGCGTTCGTTGTTAAAGGAAATGGGTTAGCTCAGCCGCATGGAAGTGCCTTGTCAGCGGATGGGAAGTACCTTTATATCTCAAATAACAATCGAAAGGGAACGTTCGATTCAGAAGGCACTTCTGGTTCAGGTGATCCCAACGGCACCGTTACGGTAATTAACACTGGGACAAATGAAATTGAGAAGGTAATTGAGGTTGGGGCATATCCATCCGGAATAGGAACCAATGCCCGTTGGTAATTAAGAGTAATCTTTTCGAGGAATACTTGTGGCTCAATCCAACTTAAACAAATTCGGAAATAATGTCTGTTCGATTTTTATCTTTCGCGCTTTTATCTATTACCATTTGGGTAGGCGGATGTAGCGGATCGGAGGTTTTGAGTCAGGAAGGGGCATCAGGAACATTCCAAAAAACTATTGCTCCCTTTCCGGTTTTTGACAGCTCGGGGACTGCTATGGAACATCCTTTTTTAGGCGGATTTAATGCTCCGCGTCCTCAGTTTGTGGATATTGACAGTGATGGTGAGCCGGATCTCTTTCTGCAGGAGAATTCAAACGAGCTGATGTTTTTTGAGAATGATGACTCGAACTTAAGCTGGAAAACCGACAAATATCACGATCTCGATATCGGTGAATGGTATCGTTTTGCTGACTTGGATCAGGATGGCGACATGGATGTGTTGACAGAGAATCCATACAGTTATATCCGGTATTATCGCAATGACGGTGATCCTGTAAAGCCTGATTTTACCTTGGTGGCAGATACCCTGAAAGGTGCTGATGGTGAACCTATCTTTTCCGACCGTCAAAATATTCCGAATGTTACTGACGTCGATTGCGACGGCAAGCTGGACCTATTTATTGGGCGATTGGATGGTACTATAACGCGTTATGAGTCGGTAGGTCGTGATGAGCGAGGTGTGCCTCAATTTAAATTAGTTAGCAGGAAATTTGAAGGGATAGAAATCGTCAAACAAATGGGTACCATGCACGGGGCCAACACACTTACCTTTGTGGATATAGATAATGACGGTGACCAAGATCTTTTTTGGGGCGACTTTTTTGAACCCAGTCTTCTTCTCATTGAGAATAGGGGGTCATGCAGTAGTCCTGGACTGCAAGGGGAGCCTCAGCCGTTTCCGTCTTCCAATCCGGTAGAATCCAGCGGGTATAATGCACCCACTTTTGCAGATTGGGAACAGGATGGTAAGCAAGATCTCTTGGTTGGAGTATTGGGAGGAGCCTATAATGCAAGTAAGACCTTGGCTGAGAATCTCTATTTTTATAAGCAGAACGACAAAGGAAATTTCACCCAACAAAGCGAGCAGTTTTTAGACGGTATTGATATTGGAAATGAAAGTATTCCAGCAGCGGCAGATATTGATGCTGACGGTGATATTGATTTGCTAATGGCGAACAAGATTGATCCCGGTGGACGTAAATCATCGATTGTATATGAGTTTGAAAATCGTGGTACGAAAGAAGATCCATCACTGCATCAGTCTGGAACCTTGAATCTACCAAATGCCTACCATTACGCGCCTGCATTGGGGGATCTTAGCGGCAATGGCTTTCCTGATTTATTGCTCGGTACCTGGAAAGGCCGAATCGCTTATTACCGAAATACCGGTGATAGCTTTGAAAAGGTAGACGAATCATTTGTCGAGCTTGAACGGGGTAGCAACAGTACTCCAGCACTTGCTGATATTGACAACGATGGTGATCTGGATCTATTTATTGGAGAATCGGGCGGAAAAATTCATTTTTATCGGAATGAGGGGACATCACAGAATCCTGATTTTATTTTGGATAAAGGTTCATTTACCGACATTAAGGTGGGGCACAGAAGTACTCCTACATTCTATGATATTGACGGCGATAGCGATTTAGATCTATTTGTCGGAAGTAAAAAAGAAGGTCTAGTATTTTATAGAAATATTGGGTTTGCGAATAAGGCTACATTCGAAAAAGAACCACTTCCGATTTCTGTTAAAGTTCCACAATTAGCTGCTCCTCAATTTGTTGATTTTGATGGCAATGGAATAGCAGACTTTACTTCAGGAGGCCGTGGGGGCGGTCTTATCTATTATCAATGGATGAAAGATTAAAAGATTTAGCCTGCGGAGGTATATGGATGATGTCTGTAGTATTTTGGGCTTGAGTCAAGTCGAACATGAAGCCAAGCCACCCCGCCGCCAGCGGTATTGAGCCAAATCGGTTGATCAGAAATTAGATTGTTAGTCACACTGCCCACTTTTTGCCAGAAGACAAGCTGTTGTTTTCGGGGTGCATTCATTGTGAAAACGCCAATATGTGAATAGTTTAATTCTTGCTCAGCGTGTGTAGGTGCAACTAATTTTGCATCGCCCCCCAGGTTTTCAAAGGCTACAGCTTTTTTGTCGGATTGAAAATATTGCCGAAATGGCCCTGGATTGGGAGGCAAGTCAATACTTGGGGTATGGCTAATCACAAATTCAAAGGATTGACTCAGCGAGCTTTTGTTGACAGGTGGTGTTTCCCAATGGTAGGCACGAAAGGGTAGACTTGCCAACAGATCAATAAAAAATTGTCGAAATTCATCCCTTTGTTGTTCTAGTAAGTCTAAAAATTCTGCGTAGCTTAGTTGACGGTCTTTCTGATAGAGCCGGTACTTGTATGATTTTCCGTTTTCAATGGTAGTTTTTTGGAACTCGAACATAATATCAGTTAGAAAAAATTAGCTTTCAGCCATGCACATTATTCTGTCTATAACAAAGTGGCTAATAGTATTTTTAGTTATGTTTTTTTAGGGTACCAATTTTAGTTTTATCGCTCAAATTCGCATACTTAACTCAGTCTTGTATATTACGATCTCTGGATTTAATTTGAGGGACAACTTTAAAAGAAAAACAGCATATGAATTATTCTATTAATGAGCGTTATAATTGTATTGTGATAGAGTTTAGTGGTAACCTAATGGGAGGTCCGGATGCCAATAAATTTAATGATGATTTACATGATCTGATTGATCAGGATAAAAAAGAGGTTGTGGCAGATGTGAGCAACGTCAAGTTTATGAATTCCTCCGGTTTGGGGATTTTAATTGGCGGTCTTACCACTATGCGCAATGCCGGGGGGGATCTGCGCATTGCCGGGGCCGATAAAAAAATTGAAAGCTTATTAATGGTTACTAAGCTGATAACCGTATTCAATAGTTATAGGACGGTTGAAGAAGCTGTTGAATCGTTTGAGGAAAATCCGGTAGGAGAAGAAGAATAAAAGTGATCGAATAGTTCCGGTATTTCAGGTGCCGCAAGATAGATTCTTGCGGCATTTTTCATGTATCAATATCTATTGCGATAATATCTGTATAAAATAGAAAAGGCCGCAAAGAGCGGCCTTTAAAATTTGGTAAGTGGATAAACGAAATTAAATTTCGTCAACTTTTCCAGTGTTTTTCCACTCTTGAATTTCCATTCGAATTTCTTGCGCTTTTTTCTTCATAGCTTGAAGAGTTTTACGAGCGCGAGTACCTGCAGCTTTATTCCCCTTGTTATAGAACTTATTAATGTCAGGTTCCAATTGATCTAGCATGTCACTCATTTCATCGAATCGGCTCATTATATGACTCCGTTTGATTAGTATTAATTATTAAAAAATTTGTTCGATGTG
>CAYNKF010000232.1:0-4542 GCA_964397705.1 uncultured Balneolaceae bacterium
ATTTGATGGAAGAGCTGGATTTAGATGTTGCCAGTGAATTTATCCTTATGGCCAGCATGCTGATGTCGATTAAGGCGAAGATGATGCTCCCCCAGGAAGAATCGGATGAGGAGCTCGATGAGCATGATCCCCGCTACGAGCTGGTTCAGCGTCTTCTTGAATACAAGCGCTATAAAGAGATGGCCGGGAAAATGGAAGATGTGGCAGAGGAAGCCCAGAAATCATATTTTCGTGGATATACCGACGCTGACCAAGTGGATAAGCAGGCCAGCGGGGAAGCCCTTAAAGATGTAACAATGTTTGATTTGATGGCGGCTTTTAAGAAGGTGCTGGCCGATATCAAAAAACAGGAAAGTGTACACCATGTTGAAAAGATAGAATATAGTATTGAAGAGCAGAGTGAGTACGTATTGGATCGCCTGCAACAAAACGGGCGCACCTCTTTTAAGGCGATGTGTGATGAGCTTAAAAACCTGACAAAGATAGTCGTAACCTTTTTAGCGATTTTAGAAATGCTAAAAGAGCGGCAGATTAATTTATATGTCGAAGATGATGATCCAACGGCTTTTTATCTGGATTTAAAGCCCGTGGATGAGATTATCGGCACTCCCGAAACGAATCAGAAATAAAAAATAAATAGCGTTATTTATGAAGATGCATTTGCAATCTTTTTTTGTTGCATTATTAATATTTACTGTTGGTTGTGCAGGATCTGAGCCTTCGAGCAAAAAACAACCTTTACAGCCGGTTACCGATACTGAGCAGTTATTGCGTTTTCAGAGTGAGATATCCACCGAATATTTAAAGCCCCACCTAACAGCATTTGCCCATGATTCTATGAAGGGACGTGAAACGGGGACGCCCGCCGAAAAAATAGCGGCTGATTTTCTTGCTGAAGAGTATGAACAGTTGGGATTAGCCCCGGCTGGTGATGACGGCAGTTATTTTCAGCACTTTGAGCTTAATGCATCAAAAAGTGACAGTATTACTTTTGAGTTGTACAAAAAGAATAACTCTTCAAAAGAACGAGTAGATCGATCGGTAGCTAGCAGTAATCAAACTGCAAGCTTTGCCCGATTGTTTGGCGGGACTGATACGCTTAAAGGGCAGATCGTTTTTGCGGGATTTGGAGTGAATGATCAGGAAACCAACGTGTCCCATTTAGATGGAGTAGATCTAAAAAATAAGTGGGTAATGGTATTTCAGAATACACCAAATGTAGTTAATGGTGATACGCTTATTAATCCGAAGTTGGATGCTAGGGCCCGCTTTCAGATGATTATGCGCCAAGGAGCGGAAGGCATTTTAGTCGTGCCGGCAAAGGAACCTCAAGAGTTTGAGTTAATAGCTCAGAAAATGCAGGCCAGCTTTGGAGAAAATGGTCGCCTGAGTTTGGCTTATCGCGACAAAGCCAGAAGTTCTTCAAGCGGATTTAGCGGGGGATACAATATTGTAAATCCTGAAATAGCTGCCAATCTACTAGGATTAAGTTCTATAGAAGAGCTTGCAGCGTATCGTCAACGGACGGTTAATACTATTACAGAGTTTCAACCCAAGGAATTGAACTATGAATTGATGCAAATCCCCTATTCATCTACAGAAAAAATACATTCCCAAAATGTCTTAGCCTTTCTGGAGGGTAGTGATTCGGAGCTAAAAGATGAAGTGGTAGTGCTGACCTCCCACTATGATCATGTGGGGGTTGGAGAGCCGGACTCTACCGGAGATCGAATTTATAATGGTGCTGATGATGATGGAAGTGGGACTATCGGACTTTTGAATATTGCCAAAGCATTTACTGAAGCTGCAAAGAATGGGATAAAAACCAAGCGCTCTATTTTGTTTTTAAATGTTTCTGCTGAAGAAAAAGGATTGCTTGGCTCGCGATATTATTCCGATCATCCGATATATCCCATGGAAAAAACGGTCGCCAACTTAAATACTGACATGATTGGCCGTATTGATTCTACGAATAAAAGCGAGGGTATTAAAGAGTATGCCTATATTATTGGAGCGGAACTTATTTCATCGGATCTGGACAGCCTTATAAAGGTTGCGAATGAGAAATCGGGGCAAATCAAGCTTAATAAAAGATACAACGACCTGAACGATCCCCAACAGTTTTATCGACGAAGCGATCACTGGCATTTTGGCCGCAAGCAGGTTCCCTTTGCTTTTTTCTTTACGGGGGTTCATGAAGATTATCACCGCCCGTCAGATGAAGTGCACAAAATCCACTTCGAAAAAATGGTAACCATTCTGCGTACGATGTATGCAACAACCGTAATGATTGCCAATGCCGATAATCCTCCTGCTGTTGATAATCAACAGTTTATAGAGATTACGAAAAGTGATAATTAGGGAAGATCCAAGGTAAATATAGATAGGTGGCCCGCATTTTAAGGTGTGGGTCATCTAAACATGATTTATCGACCGACCACGATAAAAGGAGCCCAGTATACAGGATGATTAAAAAGGGGATGCTTGATCATCTTTAATTTGGCTTCGCGCATTGCTGTAGCCTTGGCTCCAAAAGGAATGGATTGTTCCCATCCAATCCAGCGGAGGGCACCATCAACCCATCCTTTGCTTGTGTCTTGTTGAAGAAGTGACTTATAAAATTCGTTCATGAATGACGCTGTTGAGCGGTCGTACACATTCCACAGGCTTACCACAACCGTTGAGGTGCCGGCATAGAAAAAAGATCGCTGCATACCCAACATGCCTTCACCATCCACCATTTTTCCCAGCCCAGTGTTACAGGCACTGAGGACGACCATATCGGAATTAATATTCATCCCGAAAATTTCGGAGCTCCGCAGCATGCCATCTTCGGTGGACGAAGCCGAAAGTTCGTTTTTGGTAGAAAGGGCTAACCCGCTTCTATTGGGTTTGTTTTCATCAATGATACCATGTGTTGCCAGATGTACGTATTGATAGTTATTCTGGCGCAGTAATTTTTTTAGTGCCTCCTCAGATACCTGTTGATCTTTAAGAACAGAGGCGTTCTGAAAGTGTGTTGCAATGGAATCAACCTCGATAAGTGTAGACGGTAAATTACTTAGATTACTCCGTTCTAAACCGCGGTCATTTTGGCGGATAAAGTTGGAGCCCGCGACTGCAAGTAAATCTTTTCGGCTTAAGTTTTTAGGATCTTTTAATAGTGTAAGGCTGGTAAGAGAAGGGACATATTTTATATGGAAGTTTTCTATGAGGTACTGGTCACCTTGCGAGATAGCCTCAAACGGTAAATAAGCAAGTGCGCCGTCGGGGACAATAATCAGATTTGAATAGTTGCCAAGGTCATCCTCAAAAGGTTTTAAAAGAAAGTTATACAATGCAGTAGATTCTGATCGCAATCGTGTGCGGGATGCGTTTGAAAGAATGGCATCCTTAAAATTGGTTACCATCGTAGTGAGCTCAGTAGCAAGCTCCTCGTTTTCATTTGTGAATGACATTGTCTCAACCTGCACGTTGCCTCGGCTAATCAAGAATATCAGCAATTTATTACCCGCCAAAGCATACTCCAGGATCGCGGTTTGTTCGTCCACGCTGTTTTGGGCCTTTTGAAGGCTGATAGGCTCGGGTGACCGAAGAGATTTTAACTCAGGGTGTTTATCCCGCAATTTGTTTTCGTAGGAAGCATACTCGAGCTCGGCATTCCGAATTTGTTTTTGAAGCTTTTCGCGTTTTTGGGCATCTACTGTACTTTCAAGCTGTGAATAAAGCTCGTCAATTTGGTTTCTTTGCTGGTTGCGTTTCAATCGAATCTTTTCCGGCAGTTGCTCGTCAATATTCTGGGAGGCTTTCGCCAGCTCATCGCTAAGTGCCCGGGCCTTGGCCTGTTCTACCAACTTGTAAGCTCGGGAAAGGTCCGACGTATAGGTTAACACCCATGATGCTACCTCGGTATAGAAATCGGAATGCTTGCCAAAGTATCCCGCCTTGAGATCAGAAAGTGCACCGGCATTGGTGCGATGTTGTTCAATAATATCAATGGCTTTTTGCCCATAGGTAACAGCGCTATCGGATCCAAGTATGTGATACTGCCGGGCCAGATTTTTGATGGGGGTAAGCTGGCGACGACCCGACAAATACTGTCCGTAACTGTGGGCTTTTTTAAAGTGTTTGAGAGCTTCTTCGTCTCGATTCTGTGTACGGTCAATTCGTCCTAAATATATAGAGGCTTTTTGCAGCATATCATAACTGTCGGTAGAATCGCCCATCACCTTCAGCCGGTTGGCGTAGGCAGTAGCTTGCTCAAAATTTTCTTGACCAATGGTGAGGCGGAGCATAGAGTTCAGCGAGGAAGCGATATCGTATGGATTGCCGACTTGTTCCCGTAGCTTAAGCGCTTTGTAATAATAGCTAGCTGCCTCCTCTTTGCTACCTTTGTCCCAGTAGAGTTGCCCTAAATTATTGGTCGTTGTGGCAATATCACTAGGGCTGGATACTTCCTTTTTCATGGCCAGGCTCTGCTCGTAATAGTCAATAGCTTTATCATATAGAAATCTAGCCTTACAAGCATCTTGCAAATTCATT
>CAYNKF010000233.1:0-4540 GCA_964397705.1 uncultured Balneolaceae bacterium
TATTGAATGCTAATGGCGTTAAAAACAGCATTAACTCCGACAGCGGGGAGCTGATTCGTCATCTTAATCATGAAGCCGCTAAAGCCGTTCATTATGGGAATACATCTAAGCAGGATGCCCTTGAAATGATTACGATTAATCCCGCTACGCAGTTGGGAATAGATGGAAAGGTGGGAAGCCTCGAGGTAGGTAAGCACGGGGATATTGCTATTTGGGACGGTCATCCGCTGAGCATCTACAGCAAAACGCTGAAAACCTACGTTGACGGTAAAAAATACTTTGACCGCGCTGATGATCCCAATGATATGCGATTGAAGGTCGATGCTGAACAGGATTTTGATGAAGCATCAGGTCGTTGGTACAATGAAAACGGGCGCCATTCAGAGACTTGCCTTAGAGGAGCAGAAATTCGATTCAGCAAGAAAGGCATGAAACTTCAAGGCAATTAATTCAAATGATGAAACACACAGAAATTATTATGACCTATTTGAAAAGCACAATAACAGCTGGTCTTTTGGTACTCTTTTTGGGGATGAGTGCTGAAGCTCAAATTACTCAGAAAGCTGAATTTGGGAAGTTTGCCATTACCAATGCTACGATCCATACCGTTACTAATGGCGTAATTGAAGATGGAACGGTATTGATTGAGAATGAGAAAATTATCGGAGTTGGGATCAATGTCGACATCCCTTCAGAGTTTGAGCAGCTTGATGCTTCTGGCAAGCACGTATATCCAGGATTCTTTGATGCGGGCACGCAGCTTGGACTACAAGAAATTGGAGCCGTAGCGGTAACAAATGATCAGGCAGAACTTGGCGATTTTAATCCTCATGTACGCGCTTTTACGGCTATTAACCCAAGCAGCGTTAACATCCCTGTTACGAGGGTAAATGGGGTGACGCATGTTATTTCTATGCCCGTTTCCGGACGATTGGCAGGCAAGGCCACACTCATTGACTTATATGGTTATTCTCCCGACTCAATGGCTGTTAGCCCCAATGCAGGCTTGCACCTAAACTGGCCAACATCAAAAAAAGGAGGTTGGTGGGACGACCGATCAGATGATGAGGTCGAAAAAGAGTATAAGAAAGATCTGAAGAAGCTTAATGAATTCATATCGCGAGCCCAATTTTATGATCAAATGATGACGGATTTTGAAGATAATCCGAATAACAAACAACAGCCCGATATAGATAAAAAAATGCAGGCAATGCGAGAAGTCGTAAAAGGGGATATCCCAGTTATTATCTCTGTTGATGCCAAAAGCGATATCTTGGATGTAATTGAGTGGACCGAGAATTATCCCAATATGCAGTTTGTGCTAGCGGGAGTAAGAGACGGCTGGCGCGTAGCCGACAAAATTGCTGAGGCCGGTCTTCCATGCTTGGTTTCTACGCTGTATACCCCTGAACGTGATTATGACAATTATCAGCGTCCATACCAGAATCCCAGTAAGTTGCATGCAGCGGGCGTGAAAGTTGCTATTGCTACCGGAGAAGTCGAAAATGTACGTAATGCTCCATACCACGCCGGTTTTGCGGCTAGCTACGGCTTGGGCAAGCAGGAAGGACTAAAAGCTATTACGATTAATGCCGCTGAAATATTTGGGGTAAGCGATAAACTTGGAAGCATTGAAGAGGGCAAGCAAGCGAATCTATTTATAGCTGATGGCGATCCCTTTGAACCGATGAATCACATTACGAACGTGTTTATCCGCGGGAATAAAATCCCGATGGTCAGTCGGCACATACAGCTCTACCAGCAATATCTGGATAGGGGAGCAAAAACGAAATAAGATATCTTTCCAAAACAATTTTGGAGGTGCGGCATGATTAGTGTCGCACCTTTTTTATTTTAAGGCTTGTTGTTAAGACGTATCAACTAAATACATTTCCCATTATGTTTTCTAAGTCCTATAAAGCGGCAGTTATACAGATGAACAGCCAAACCGATTTACAGGCTAACTTTAATTCTGCTTATAAATATATCGAAGAATCGGTAAAGAAAGGGGCTAAAGTAGTAGGGCTCCCTGAAAATTTTGCTTTTTTAGGAGGCTTATCTATGCGGATGAAGAAAGCAGAAAAAATTGCTGAAGAAGTGCCGCAATTTCTTTCTGCGACTGCAAAAGAGTTTGAGATATACATAATGGGCGGGAGCTACCCCGTCCCAGCCGCTAATGGAAAAGTCTACAATCATTCTTCCCTTTATGACCCAAATGGTGAAGAGGTGAAAAGCTACAACAAAATTCATCTTTTTGATGTGGATCTGGATGACGATGAATCATATCGGGAATCTGAATATGTAGAAGCAGGTGATCCAGAGGCAGTCGTTTATGCAAATGACCAAATAGGTAATTGGGGACTTTCGGTGTGCTATGACCTTCGCTTTCCCGAGCTATATCGAAAACTCATTGATAACGAGGCCGAAATTTTGTCTATTCCATCTGCATTTACCTATACAACCGGACAAGATCATTGGCGTCCGTTGTTGAGAGCTCGAGCGATTGAGAATACAAGCTATGTTTTTGCTCCCGCTCAGACTGGATTACATGGGCAGAATAGAAAAACTTGGGGACATGCAATGATTATTGATCCGTGGGGGCGTATTGTGGTAGATGCCGGACAAGAGCCTGGAATTGCGGTTGCTGAGTTAGATCCCAGTATTATCCACGAGGTTCGGGATCAGATCCCTTCACTTAACCACCGAAAGATGTAGATTCATATCAGGTCAGGAACCACTTGCATATTGATATAATAGCTGATCTAAAAGCAATAGCGTTGCAGATAAACTAACCAGTACCATTACACTTAGCAACGGTTCCCAGATAACGAATCCACCAATAAAACCAAGTATTGCCCCCAAATATTGAATGTAACGCAATTGCTCATTGGTGGCCGATCGAATAATATTCGAGATGTGCTGTTCATCATAGCTTCGCAGGTTTTCCTCCACCAATGTATGTACATTAAGCTGATTTATTAGCTTGTAAAGTAATGTTGTTACGATATCTTCAATAGCATCACTGTTTTCATCAATCTTACGCGGAAGCTGGTCCAATAAATCATCCAATTTATCCAATCCGCTTTCTACCGATGTTGGAATTTGTACTAACGCTTCTTCAATAATGGCCTGCATTTCCCGCCCCTTCACAAAAGTGTACGTTTTTAGCGCAATTTTTTCGAATGATTTGTTGTGCAAGGCTTCCTCAATTTGGGTGAGAATACGTTTGGCAAGTGCAGCTCTTATTTCAGGATCTGCTATCATTTCGTCAATATATTGTACAACCCATTGTTTGATATCTGTTCTGAACTCAGGATCATCAATAATGTTCTTGATATATCGGGTTGATAGCTCACGATAACGGCCAATGATATTTGACTCCGTTATTTTTTTCTTGATGATATCAGGATTAATCAAATCTTCAGAAACAGCCTGTGCCAATCGGTAAGCTATCCTGTTTTTTTGTGCCGGAATAAGGCCATGTCCAAAAATGGGACGTTTTTCGGCAGGCTTAAAAAGCATGGTAATGGCCAGCCAATTGGTTAGAAATCCGATTAACCCACTAACACTGAGTATTTTCAATAACCCCTCGAATTGTAGCGGCCGTCCCCAAAAAGTGGCTGACAATCCATCAAAATCCCAGAAGAAAGAAATCCCGAATAAGAGTACTAACAGGTAGGGGATAATAGAAAGCAATGAAATGAACGTATTGCTGTAAAGCTGTTTACGTTCCGGTTGGGACTGGGACTTTACTGTCGTTTTGGTGAGATCCTCAATGCGGGTATATCTGTTGACTATCTGCCACAAACTTCGTGCATGTTCGTGCGTCTTTTTTTTAGCAGTATCCAGGGGGCTATCAGATTTATTATCGGGAATGTGTTCTATGCTCATTACCGTTGAAATTTATTGAACTATTGAGGGAATACTGTACGCAAATTCGGCTAAGTAGTTTAGATCTGCAAAAGGGAATTATTGAAACTGCTTCTCAGTCATTTTAAGATAGAACTCTTCTCGTTGCGTCATCCGTTCTTTTTGCTCTTGGGATTGATCTTCATATCCCGTTAAATGTAACAGACCATGGATAAAAATTCGTAAAAACTCTCTTTCCGTAGATTCCTCAAATTCTTGTGCCTGTTCGATGATTCGTGGAGCACAACAGAACATAGTGCCTTCAATATTTTGATTTTGATCTGAATCGGTATATCGAAAGGTGATGATATCTGTTATATAATCTCGATCTAGGTGCTCGCTATTAATCTGAACAATCTCATCTTCGTCTACATAGACGACCTCAACAAAGTTAAAACTACAATCTTCCTGATCAGAGAGCTGTTTGGCTACTTCCTGACAGAAAGATTGGTCCAAGGGAATGGAAAGGCTTGTCTGGTTAAAGACTTGAATATCCGGAAGTTCATCAGCCATCGATTCAGTCTTCGTCAAAAGAGAAGTTGTCCATGTCTACTGACTCAGTGAGGGATAAGGCAATAGCGCTCATCATTAGATCTTCGGGAAGTTGGGTAAAATCACTGTTTAAAATAGT
>CAYNKF010000234.1:0-4505 GCA_964397705.1 uncultured Balneolaceae bacterium
ATCGCCTCCAAAATTTGCTGCTTGGTAATTACTCCTAAATAAGTAGCTTCATCATTTACCAGGGGAAGTAAATTCAACTCATATTGCAGCATCAGCCGAACACCTTCGAAGATGTGCTGACCTTCGAAAATTTGGACAACTTTATCCATCTGCAGATCAGAAACCTGTTTGTTGTCCTCTACTTTCGAAAGTTGATCAAGTTTAATCTGACCGATAAGCTTTTGGGTCGTGGGATCCACTACCGGCAAGGCAGTTACCTGCTCCTCTTTCATACGTTCCCTTACCGCCGCCACGGTATCGGTACCTCGTAGAGGTTTAAACTCGGATTTTGTTATGGATTCATTTGCAAGCATCGGTAGATAATATAATACAATTTGTTACATAACTGATTCAGCAGTATCAATATTGCCAAGTATTGCGTTAAGGCGCATTAAATCTGCTTTATCTATACTAAACGTAAGCTTTATATCTGAGCCTTCATATTTCTTTTCTATAATATTTGCTTCGCGATGTAAAAAAGCGACCCCTTCATACTTCGCTGCGGGAATAGTCATTGTTTCTGTAACGAAATCTTCCTCAATAAGTTCCTTAATTCTATTTTCCAGCTTATCAAGGCCAATACCCCGCTCGGCAGAAATAAATACGGCATCGGGATACGCCCGTTTCAGCTCATTAATGCGATGCGAATCAATGGCATCCATTTTATTAAACACAAGAAGACTTTTTTTATCATTTACCTCCATATCCTCAAGCGTATCATCAACTACATCGATATAATCCTGTACTACTCGTGATGAAGCATCTACTACATGCAATAAAATATCACATTCACGCACTTCATCGAGCGTCGATTTAAAACTAGCAATCAAATCGTGCGGCAGTTTCCGAATAAAACCAACTGTATCTGACAAAAGTGCCTCGTGATTACCAATTTCATATTGTCGCACTGTGGAGTCAAGTGTGGCAAAAAGGCGATTTTCAGCCAAGACTTCCGTATTTGTCAACGCATTCATTAAAGTAGACTTGCCAGCATTGGTGTAACCAACGAGCGATATTCGCACCTTATCGGAACGCCCTTTGCGTTGGGTCTGCCGCTGCTGATCAATTTTGTCGAGCTTTTCTTTCAGCGTAGCTATACGCTTATCAATCATACGGCGGTCCATCTCAATCTGGGATTCACCGGGGCCACGAGTACCAATACCACCCTGCTGACGCGACAAGTGAGTCCAAAATCGAGTCAGACGTGGTAATAAATATTGTAACTGTGCCAGCTCTACCTGTGTTTTGGCAGCAGCAGTTTTGGCGCGAGATGCAAAAATATCCAAGATCAAACCACTGCGGTCTAATACCTTGGCCTTTGTTTCTTTTTCGATATTTCGGATCTGCGTCGGTGAAAGATCATCATCAAAAATAAAGGTATCGATATTTTTTTCGCCCTTCATCGATTTCAACTGACGAAGCTTTCCAGATCCAACATACGAAGAGGGATCGGGATGCATCCGGTTTTGTAAGACTTTATCAATCGTCTTGCCACCAGCGGTATAAGTGAGCAGTTCTAGCTCATCTAAATATTCTTCCGCCTGGATGCGCGGGGTTTCAGGTCCATATACTCCAACGAGGATGGCCCGTTCTTGAACAATATCAGAATTTCGTATCTCTTCAAACAAATGAGTAAAGTCTAAGAATTTTAATTTTAGTTGCTACAGCTGTTTAAACTGCTGGATGTTTATGTCGTCCTTAACATAACAACGAATGCGTCGTCCGAGTTTGTGAGAAATGATTTTTTTAAAATTATTTTTCTTGTGATGAGGTACATCCAATTCCAAGCGAATAAATTTATCAGTATTATCACTTTTATCCACACTGTAGATAAAAATATAATGCGTATATGCATCATGTTCCGTTTCCACAAAATCACGAATCTGATGCCAAGCTACTGTTTGTGATGGTTCATTCACATTTTTTACAATTCCATTGTCCGTAATATATCGTTTTGTTGCCAAGTAACTAGTGGTAAACCAGCAAAATCCGAGCCAGCTATACGTACCTGCAAGTGCTATTTCGCTTATTGCCCCGCGATATATTGCGATACCACCCGCAATAAAGACAGCAAGCATAAACAATGTTGAGAACAGTGGATATCCTCCTAACTTCCCGGTTTTCCAGCTCAATCGCACATTACGCAACCGAATCACATTTACTACAGAAATAGTAGCTAGCACAGCAGAACCCAGCGTAAAAATGCCGAGCACAAACCAGAGGATAATATCTGCATCCATATTTATCATATTATGATGTTGATTCGGCCTTGTATAATCGTGTAATCAAAGTCTCTGTAATTAAAAAAAGCAATGCTATCCAAATAAACCAATTCCAAATTTCTTTACCGAAAACAGAAGTACGCAGCTGTTCATCCAATTTATCTGTTGAGAGGTCACTTGCAGTTATAATCTCGGACATATAAACCTTATCGTCCAGCATATTTTGCCATTGCTCTTGATCTAACGTATCAAAGTATGATTCCATTATATTTTGATTTACGGCTACCAGAATTTCCTGATCACCGGCCGATATTTCTAATATTCCAGGCTCCCATTCTTTCCCATCATACACTATTTTCATTCCATTGGCTTGTCGCTGGAGCTCCGGCTTGTAATCGGTATCATTTATCGAAAGGGTAATATCCGTTTCGGAAATGGGTTCTATCCATTCAAATGGATTACCAAGTTGATGCTGCATTAGTCCCCCTCTTTCGGGAGATGACGCATATAATATGGTACGGTAATACAAGGGAGCAAAAAGGGGATTTACCGGAAAATTAGACCAGCCGGGATCAGCTCCTAATGTAGAAATGAGTAACATTCCTTCCCCAAACCTCTGTTCGGTAAGTAAAACATCACCGTTAGCAGCTTTCAAGAGCGTTAAATTATTTGAACTTGAGACAGGCTCATAGTGGTAGTAATAGAACAACGAAGGTAAATCCACTCGAATTTGTTCATTCTCTTCCTTATTGAAGATACCATCCAAGACAGGATGTCCTTCCTCAAGTTCTCCCATCTTGGCAATAGTTTCAAAAGAACCGTACTCACCCATCACATTATCAAACCGACCGGCATTAAAAAGGGAAAAGAATTGATTATAACTTTTTATCCCCCCCTGCTCAGAAGGAAAAAACAGGACCCCTCCTCCATCTTGCACGTACTGTCGCAGCTCCTGATGCCAGTAGGCAGGAATATTATTGAGTCCATTTAATATCAAACCATCATAGTCTTTCCATATACCCTGCCCAATCTCATCCATTTGTTTTTCTTCGAATAGAATGCGTGCGTTGGTTTGTCGAGCAGCTTCTAATGCCGGAGCTATGTACGATGAAAGAGAAGAGGACTCTTGGTTATTATTAACCAGCAAAATTGATCGCTGTCGGGGTATGTGTACTACAAAGTGTCTTGTATTGTCAAAATTTACCTCGTCTCCCTCCAATAGAATTTGACCGGACAGATACCCAACTTCATCAGGAACAATCTCAAATAAAAAATCTTTCGATGCCCCCGGTTCCAATGAAGTTTCATATTGACCTGTTATCTCCCCTTTTACCTGCAACGACAAAAATTGATTAGCAACAGCTGCATCACCTGTATTTTCCAATTCTACCGAAAGCGTTATCGGAGAACCCGGGCTTAACAGTTGACTCTCAAGAGAAACAGACTTTATTGCCACATTTTGTTGTTTGGCTTTTTCCAGCTTAATAAGCTGTACTGATATCGACTTCTCCTCTGATTTTTCAAGTTCAATCTCTTCCAAACTTGAGAACTGGCTAACCTGCCCATCAGAAACAATGTATAAAACAGACTGATTACCCGGTGTTTCTTTCAACTGCTCATAGATCCCCTTAAACTGATCTTCAGTATAATGTCCACGATTAACAGAAGTTATATCATTCAGCTCTGTAATTGCCTGGTTGGCACTGACAAATCCCCTATTTGAGGCGTCATTAATATTTGTTGTTTTGAGAAGAAATTTATCGTCGGAACCGCCGTTTCTTATTATTCGGTCAACAATATCTTTAGCCTGCTCAATCAATGGGCCATCCGTTCCAACGCGACTCATGCTGGCGCTGTTATCAATTAGTATAGCAACAGATCGCGATTCACCGGAACTTACCGAACCTGTTATAGTTGGAGGTAAAAAAGGACGGGCCAATGCAAGAGCTAAAAAAAATATGGCCAATGTGCGCAATGCAAGTAGTAGATATTGTTTGATTCGTATACGACGTATTGTACTTTTACGAAGCTCATTAAAAAAAGACAGGGTTGAAAAGGCAACCTTTTGTGGCCGTTGCAGATTAATTAAATGAATAATAACTGGTACCGCTACGGCTAAAAGCCCCAATAAAAATAAAGGATTAAGAAAGTTCATTTATATCAAAATTGTTACTTTAGAAGGCTTCAAACAAAATTACCTACTCATAAGCTATTAAATAAACAGCGATATTTTAATAATTATTA
>CAYNKF010000235.1:0-4500 GCA_964397705.1 uncultured Balneolaceae bacterium
AAAACTTCTCCGGTACCTTCTATGGCAGCTTCTTTGGCAGTAAGTTCTCCGTCATCGTAATGCCGGCTGATATTTTCAATAACAACGACGGCCCCGTCAACGACCATACCAACCGCTAAAATGATGGCTGAAAGGGTTACCAAGTCTAGCTCCATGCTATTTAGTTTCATGAGTGCAAATGCAAGTAAAAAGCTCATGGGCATGGCAATACTCACAATAAAAGCGCGACGAATACTCTCGAGGAATCCGAAAATGATGAGGGAGGCCAAAAAGAGTGCAAGAGCTATTGAGGTAGCCATATTACTCGTTACCTGTTCAGTGAAGGAACCCTCTTCTGTAGCAACTTCAAAATTTAGATCGGGATATTCTTGCTGAAGCGTCGGTATTTTAGCAGTTACCCGGTCAACAACCTCAACAGTGTTAGCATCATCTTGTTGTAATACCTGTAGGGCGACCACTTCGGTTCCGTTTGCCAAGAATGCACTCTGGGGATCGGCGGCACCATCTTCGACTTCTGCGATATCGCCAATAAGCAGTCGTTGATTGTTTTCATTTTTTATAGGGATATTTTTTACTTCTTTAGCAGTTGTCAGAGATTCATCAAAACGAAGCAGTACTTCACGGCGACTGTTATCAATGCTGCCCAGCGGTCTCGATATATTGGCTGTCCGTATAGCCTGACTGATAACAGAAAGTGTCAAATTTGCTGCTTCCATGCGATCGCGATCAATTGAAATATTAATCTGCCGCCGGTATCCGCCAAAAATATCTACAGAAGAAACACCACGGAGACGTTGTAAGGCGGGCGCAATTTCATTATCAGCAACTTGACGCACCTTTCTGAGGTTACCATCGCGAGCACTAACGCCAAGTGTAATAACAGGTTTATCGCTTGAATTTATTTTCAGGATACGGGGCTCGCTGATCGATTCCGGCAGGCTCCCCTTGATACGGCTTACGGCATTTTGTACATCTACGGCTGCCAGATCTACACTCACGTCGTAGTGAAATTCTGCTGTGACCACTGAAAGGCCGTCTTGCGATTTGGAAGTAACCTTGGCGATACCATCAAGAGCGGCTACTTCCTCTTCCATATCTTCGGATACTTTTTCGGCTACGTCTAAGGCCGTTGCACCGGGATACTGTGTGAGAATAGTGACAACAGGGGGAGATGTTTCCGGGAAAAGAGAAATTGGTAGTGTCAGATACGATTGTGCACCGAATACAAGAATTGCCAGCATCAGTGCATAAATGGTGTACCTATTTTTTATTGAAAATGCTGCCCAGTTCATAAATTGGTAATCCTAAAATTATTTATTCAATGTTATTTCACGAGTAATTTCCACACGATCCCCGGGTTCAACATTATTTACTCCGGAACTGATAATGTTGTCGTTTGGGGAAATATCACCTTTGACCTGGTGAAACTCACCGCGCTGAACGCCTAATTCTACCGGGATTGGTCTGGCCCGCGTTTGGTTGTCAATCTTAAACAAACGCGGTTGATCACTTCTTAAATCAATAGATGAGACAGGGACTAAAAGAGCATTTTTTTGTTTGTTGATCTCAAACCTAAGGGTAACACCCGAGCCTGAGGGACGATCATGGAAAGCGCTGTCAGGAAAAGAGGTAAAAACACGGATGCTCCGGAAAGGTGGTTTGGCTTGGGAATCTATCCGTTCTACGGTCCCCGTTATCGTATCATTGCTAAGTTTTGCTGTTACTAAACTGCCAACTTTAATTCCTTTCCTAATATCCTGTTCCAGTACATCTGCATAAACGGTCGGTTGGCCTTGGTGGAAAAAGAAGATAGGTTGATTGGGGCCAATATTACTGCCTTCGCGGATCATAATTGACCCGATAGTTCCTTTAGCAGGTGCATACAGCCGGGTTTGCTTTTTACGTTCCCGAACTTCTTCAAGTGCTGCCCTTGCCGCATAGAAACTGCTTAATGCCTGCTCATAGTTAAAGGCTGTCTTATTGAATGCCGTTTGAGAAATAGCTCCATCTTTATAGAGTGCACTGTCTATTGATACTTCTCTTTTCCAAAAGGTTTGTGAGGATTTAGCTTTGTTAAACTCACTTTCAGCGCGCCTGAGTTGAGCATCCAGCTCCGGAACAGCGACAGTAGCTAAAAGTTGTCCTTGTTGAACCTTCTTTCCTTCCTCAACGAGTATTTGATCGAGTGTTCCGCCCATACGAAAGGAAAGGTTCCCGTCTTTTGTTCCAGCTACTGTTCCCAGGTATGGCAGTTGGTCAGCAATGGTTTTAACGGTTGGCTGGGTAATTTCAACAGCTACGGCGGTATCCTGATTGTAATTCGGTTCTTGATCAGTAACTTCGTTTTCACCGGTCAACCATAGCACGGCGCCAGTCCCAAACAAAGCTATAGTTAAGACGATCAAAATATCTTTCTTATTCATGTTCATAACGATTCACCTTTTGCCAATTTAATGGCCATTTCCTTATTCAATTGTCCTGTTAATACTGCAATGTTAATATTTAGCATCCTAAGCTGAGCGCGCATGGCAAGTAGTTCTGCCCGCACGCTGTTTAATTTCGATTCTGTAGTAAGCAAATCAGTTAGGGTAGAGCGTCCCTGTTTATATGATTTAGATTCTAACCGATAGGTTTCTTCTAAGTATTCTGTACGAGTTCGGGTTGCTTGAATACGTTTCTGGGTTTCATATTGGGCATTGGTCAGTTTATTTAGTTGTTGGCGATATTGTTGTCGGGTTTTCTCTAACTGGATTTGCTGGGATTTTGCCTGTTCTTTTTCACTTGGTTATTGACGACTTTTTTGCCGGCAAAAAGAGGGATGTTTAATCGTATTCCAACCATCCACTGATCATCAATTTCAAATTCACTTCCTGTTCTAAACTGTTCTACTGCGAAAAGATTGAATTGAGGTAAAAAAGCTCGATATGAAGCGCGGGCTTCAAAATCCACCGCCTTTTTTTGTTTTTTTGCTACAGAAATACTTGGTGCGTCATTGGTTGAGGCTTGATCTGGATTAAAGAGTACATCTTCTTTAAAACGAAGTGAAGCAATCAGGTCTATACTTATTTTTTGCTCTATACCCAAGTCATCAGTCAGTACTTCTAAAAGCTCATCAATGGTATTTTCGGTTTCTATTAAAGCGGTTTCTGCCTCTACTATTGTATCTTCAATTTTTAAGAGATCAACGTTCGCTATTCGTCCTTTTTGGTAAAGAGCCTGTAGTTGCTCCTTATTCTTTTTAAGACTTTGGACACGTTCAATTTGTACCTTCTTTAGTTCCTTAAGCTGCTGTAATTGAATATATGCAGAAGTTGTTGACTCAATCGTTTCCATCCGCACCAGTTCATACTTTATATTTGCCGCATCGGCCAGTGCTTTTGTTTTTTTGCGCAATGCACGGCTTTCACCAAAATCAAAAACTTTCCATTCGGCCTGAATGTTGGCTTCATATAGTTGGTCGTCGAGGGGAGGAAAGGCCCCTTGCTTACGAATGGGGGTAACAATTTGCGGGTATTGTGACCGCGTATATGATAGGCTACTGTTTATTTTTGGGATATAATCGGAAGAAAGTAAACCGCTGCCTGCTTCCGCAGCTTCTTTATCTGCCTTTGCAATACGTGTATTTGTAGCATGCTCTAGAGATCGTTCTATTGCTTCATCTAAGGAGATCGGTTTTTCTTGGGCAATAGCCGCTACTGCTAGTCCGAAAAATAGTAGAAAACTTGTCAATAGTGTACGTAACAAAGTAATTATGATTTTTAAGTGAACATTCACTCACAATATAATTTTTTTTAACTTTTAAATCAATTTGAATACCAGATATTTTTTGAATAGAGATAATAGTGTAATCCTATTATCTCTATAAACAGGCAAAGATTGCTTTGAGGATTTTTAGCACAGTTATGTTAGTTGATTAAGCAAAGGTATATCGAGATAGGAGTTATGTGCCGGTATTATTTCAACACTGCTTGTCTGACTTTTGGGATGAAAAATCTTGCCACCTTGATAAGCGGTATACAGCAGTGCTCCTAATGAGATAAGTGCTGAGATGGCAAGAATTCCAAAGAGGGTGTTTTGCCAGCGAATATTGTAGGAGAGCGCAAAAAATCCCACGGCACTTATTACGCCAGTTAGAATAGTGAACCAGAAGGCAATTTCAGCAGCTTCTTCATGATCGTGAATGACATCATGGGAAGCTACATTTAATTCTTCTACGATATCTTCTGCGGCTTCACCGGTTTCCATAGCTACATAACTGCTTACGGCACCAAGTAAAAAGAAGACCAGGGCAATTTGCAGTATAGACGAATTTTTCTTTATCAATCCCCACAGTAAAATAAGCAGACCAAAACCAACACTGAAAATAGGAATATGATTGACGATTAGGTGTATATAATCAGCTTCCATAATAAGTCCAGTTTTAGATTAGAAGGATTCTTCCTTCGTTACAAGTTCTTTTCCTTTTTCCATCCAGTGATAGATGGTGGGCAGTACCAAGAG
>CAYNKF010000236.1:0-4494 GCA_964397705.1 uncultured Balneolaceae bacterium
CCAAAAATTCGTGGAATTTATTTCCAGTGAATATGCCGATGTTGACGTCATTACGGGAACTGCTACAGCCGGTATCCCCCATGCTGCTTGGGTAGCCGAAAATATGGATAAGCCCATGTCGTATGTTCGCGCTAAAGCCAAAGCGTATGGCCTTGGCAACCAGATTGAGGGTGGCATTCAGAAAGGAGAAACGACCGTTGTTATTGAAGACCTTATTTCTACCGGCGGTTCGGCAATTTCGGTCGTTGAAGCCCTGCAATTTATCGGTGCCAATATAGAAGCAGTACTGAGTATTTTTACCTACGGATTCGATAAAGCCAACAAGCGTTTTGACAAAGCGGGTGTATCCATGTTTACCCTTACTGACTATTCTACTCTTATTGATATAGCCAGTGAAAACGATTATGTAAATGAATCCGACCTCGAAACATTAGCTGAATGGCGTAAAACACCGGATACCTGGCCTAATTAAGGATTGATGATTAGATAAGAGATTAAGACCTACATAGTTTCGAAACTTTGTGGGTCTTTTTTTTAATTTTCGTTTCACCTTATCAATTATCAGCTTCATAAAGAGTGAATCTCTTCTTATATTCACCAGTCTTAATAATCAGGAATAAAACATTGTCCACAGTGGATCAACGCAATTTTTATATCGAGACGTACGGTTGCCAGATGAACGTCTCTGATACTGAAATCGTCAACTCTATTTTGATGGAGGAAGGCATGCAGCCGGTGAATGAGCCGGAAGATGCTGAGGTTATCTTCATCAACACTTGTTCTATACGTGAAAATGCTGAAGAACGCGTCTGGAATCGTCTTAAGGAATTTAAAGCGCTCAAAAGAGAGCGAAAAGATCGTGATATGACGGTGGGCGTGCTCGGCTGTATGGCAGAGCGTATCCGTGAGCAAATCATGGAAAAAGAAGAGCTTGTTGATCTCGTTGTTGGTCCTGATGCCTATCGCGATCTGCCGAAGTTACTTTCTGATGTTGATGACGGGCAGAAGGCTGCAAATACTATTCTTTCGCTAGAAGAAACCTATGCAGACATTAAACCGGTGCGACGTAATGACAACGGTGTTAGTGCATTTGTTACGATCATGCGCGGTTGCGATAATATGTGTGCTTTTTGTGTGGTCCCCTTTACCAGAGGACGCGAGCGAAGCCGCACCGCCGAAAGTATTATTGAAGAGCTTCAAGAACTCAGTGATCAAGGTTATCGAGAGGTTACCCTGCTTGGACAAAATGTTAACTCTTATGACGATGGGGAGAACTCCTTTGCCGACCTGATGTACAAGGCTAGCCAAGTAGATCCTGAGATGCGCATTCGTTTCTCATCTCCACACCCCAAAGATTTTCCCGAAGAACTGCTTGAAATTATTGCTGAGCAGCCGAATCTCTGTAATTATATTCACATTCCGGCCCAGTCAGGTAATAACAAGGTACTCGAACGAATGCGACGACCTTACACTCGTGAGCAGTACCTAGATCTCGTAGAGAAAATGCGTGATATCATTCCCGGCGTTACGCTTTCGACTGATATTATTACCGGTTTTTGTGGAGAAACTGAAAAAGAGCACGAAGATACCCTGTCATTGATGGCCGAAGTAAAATATGATCTGGCCTATATGTTTGCTTACTCCGAACGGGGACGTACCCTGGCACAGCGCAAATACGAAGATGACGTTCCTGAAGATGTAAAAAAACGCCGTCTCTCTGAAATAATAGAACAGCAAATGAATATTCAGGAGGAGCTCAACAAAAAAGAAATAGGTCGCCGACATCTCGTTTTGGTTGAAGGCACCAGCAAGCGTTCCGACGAACAGCTATGCGGACGCACGGATACGAATAAAATGGTTGTATTTGATCGCCCTGATCATATTGAAAAAGGTGATTATGTGGAGGTCACGATATCAGATTGCACATCGGCTACGCTGATGGGTAACTTTATCAAAAAAAGCAGCATTCAAGAATTTAATCGAGAAACAGTAGCTGCTTAACATTTTTACTTCAATTATTTCCAATCAGTGAGGGTGCATGACTGAAGAAGAAATAATTACTAAGAAACGCTTATAAAGCGGTTCTCGTTTAGTGATTGCTGTTTAATATTTATGTATCTAAGGCAGTAATTGTTACCTTTATTTATAGATACCTGATATAGTTTTAACAAGAATATTTTAAACGAGCGTCTCCCCCTATGGATCGTGAAGCATTTCAAGAACGATTTGGACTTATTGGAGAATCTGCTGCGCTCAAGCAGGTTATTGACAAAGTTATTCAAGTGGCAGATACCGATATCACCGTGCTGTTAGAAGGTGAAAGTGGCGTAGGCAAGGATGTGACGGCCAAAGCCATTCATGAAATAAGTCACCGCAGCAAGAATAATATGGTTATTGTAAACTGTGGTGCTATTCCCGAAGGTATTATTGAAAGTGAGCTTTTCGGACATGAAAAAGGAGCGTTTACCGGTGCTCATGAAGCACGTCAAGGATATTTCGAAAAGGCCAATGGGGGCACTATTTTTCTGGATGAGATTGGCGATACTCCTGCTAACATTCAGGTAAAATTGCTCCGTGTATTGGAAACCGGGGAATACTTTCGAGTTGGTTCAAGCAACGTCCGGAAAACGGATGTACGGGTGCTAGCAGCTACGAATAAGGATTTATGGCAACTGGTTCAGGACGATGATTTTCGTGAAGATCTCTATTATCGACTCGATACCGTAAAAGTAAAGCTCCCCCCTCTTCGTGAGCGTCCCGATGATATTATTCCTATTTTCAGAAAGTTTGTTACGGAATTTTCTGCCAAGTACGATTCTGTGTTCAAAGGTTTTTCTGATGATGCCAAAGAGCTTTTAATTTCCTATCGCTGGCCGGGTAATGTTCGCGAACTCCGTAATGTGGCGGAACAGCTGGTAGTGCTTGAAAAATCTCAATTTATTGATACTGAAAAGCTCCAGAAATACCTCAAGGGACGACAACACGAAGGGTCGGCGGATAACCTGCCTGTACTTGCTGAGAATGATTCCCAAGGAGGATCAAACGGGGCATTCGGCAATGACGATCAACGCCTCATTTACCGGGCACTTGTTGAGTTGCAAAGTGATATCGGTGATTTGAAAGAAATGCTGGGGACTTTTCTTTATTCCACGTTCTCCCAGAAAAACATGAAGGCTTTACCCCAAAATATCCAAGATGAGTTTAGTCAGGGCAATATGTCTGATGTGGATATGAATGTTGACGTCGGAAATGCTGCTGATGAGGAAATTGGCGGTGTAGAATCGTTTGCCGAAGCTGATATTTCGGAAGAGGAATCCGAAGATGACAATATCTTTTATCAATTTTTTAATGATGAGGAAGTTCCCTCAATTGAAAAAGCGGAACAGTTTCTCATTGAACAAGCTCTTAAGAAATTCGACGGAAACCGCCGTAAAGCATCCGAAGCGCTGGGCGTCAGTGAACGAACTCTTTATCGCAAGTTGGACCAATATGATTTGCAATAATAGACGAGGAATCCTTGCACTGTTACTGGTCGCTTTTATGCTAAGCGGTTGCTTTAGATACAGTTTCACCGGTACTTCGATCCCCGATGATGTAAACTCAGTTTATATCCCCTTCTTTGCCGATCAGTCTTCGGGTGGTACTGGGAATCTGAGTGACCAGTTAAATACGGCTTTGGTTAATCGATTTATAAATGAAACAAGACTACAGCTTTCCAATTCACGAAATACCGCTGATGCCGTTTTGGAAGGATCTATTATCAATTATGCCAATGAACCCTTTAGTGTCACCGGTGAAGGCCAAAGTAGTCTAAACGAAGTTTCTATTTCAGTACGAGCGACCTTTCAATATACGGATAAAGAGCAGGCCGAATGGAGCAGTACATTTAATGGATCTGACACCTATGACACGAATGAGAATCCTATTGAAGGAGAAACAAACGCAGCCGTTGAAGCACTTAACCAAATAGCTGACAACATGTTTAGTGATGCCGTGAGTGGTTGGTAACGCTGAAGAATATTTTGATGAGCACCACAAATCTATTTAAAGTAGAAGGATAAAGATTAAGAATTGGCCGGGAATCAGTAAAAATAAAGAAATGCCTCAGTTACCGTTTAAAATTCCAAAGTCGCTGGCTTCTTATGCTGAACATTTTGACAAGGAGCCGATTGAAGCTACAAAACGGCTACAAAAACAACTTAAAAAAAGAGGACCTGATGCCGTAGGACATTTTTTACTGGCATGGTTTTATCACTTAGAGGGAATGGATGACCAAGCTGTTGATGAAGCTGTAAAAGCTCGCATCTTTGCTCCTGGTAGCCCATTCTTTGAAAAGCTGCACTATTATCTGAGTCATCCCAATACCTTTGAAGCGTGGACACCTGATTCTAAAACGGTATCATCTAAAAACAATCCTCAATCATTAGATGAACCCGGACCTGTTTTAAACTTGGATTCGCTTATTCAAAAGCTTGCCTCGGTTGAATCAAAGCG
>CAYNKF010000237.1:0-4490 GCA_964397705.1 uncultured Balneolaceae bacterium
AACCAAACTATTAGTGTATGGCTAATAATCTAACAGAAAATAACATCTTTTTTCTTACCTCGGCATTTGCCCGCAAGCTGGGGAGCCAAGCTGATGAAATATTTAAAACCATGGGCTTATCATCATCACACGCCCTCTTACTTCATTTAATTCATGAAAATCCAGAAGTTCAGCCCAGCCGTTTATCAAAATTACTTCATTTAAAACCATCAACAATAACCCGGTTGGTTCAAAAGCTGGAGCGTCGTGGGTTCGTTGAAAAAACATCCGAAGGGCGTGCTACAAAAATTGTATGTACAAGTGAAGGACAAGATGCCGTTGAAAGCGTGCAAAAAAAGTGGGAGAGCCTGATCCAGCGCAAGAGAGAGGAGTTAGGTGAACGCTATGTGGATGTTCTCTCAGAAATGATTTCTAATGCACTGGATACAATGGAGGCAAAATCTTAAAAAAGATTAGCCTGTTCGCTGTCTTCCTTCGGAGCCCGGTCAATCTTGGGATTGGTAATTTCACCTTGCTCAACCTTAAGCATATCGGGCTTGAACTTTTTCCCGTAAATTTGCTTGGCTATACCATGCAGTGCCTTTTCTCCGCGAGGAGTAATAAGCAAACGGTCATGGTCATCCAACGATAAAAATCCAAACTCCTTTAAATCATTCACAATCATGTAGGCAAGCTTACTTACAGCTCCGCAATTCTGCTCTACATATTTGCGTCGTGGTGCTTCTGCATCCGCAGCATAAACAAGACCAAGAACATTCATTTCAACCTCGGTAAGCGGAAATCCTTCCGAACCTCGGCTAAGCGTATCATCCCAGGCCTCTTGGCTATAATACCGGCCAAACCACCATTTCCCTTCCTTAATAAGCTTCTTGGTTACCGTACAGGCAAAATATTCTCCGGGCTTTGCCTTTTTGGGAATGCCGCGGTCACGATACATTGAAACCAACGTTGCCAAATCCAATTCGTGAAGGTTCGGCGGATAGCTGAAATATGTATCAGATTCTTTTTCCATGACGCCTCAAGTTAGAAAACTGGGACCTTATTGTCATGTTAAATTTTTCAGGCGCAAGATGTGAAATAGTAAAAAATTTCACCTTTCACGTCTACCATCTACTACTTTCCTTTCTCAGTAATAAGCTGCACCGCAATGTCCATATTCACATCTTCAGGATCAAAATCATCAGGAAGACTAATATTGGTTTTGCCATACTTAATATAGGGCCCGTATCGACCGGTCATTACGCGGACCTTCTTTCCGTTCTCGGGATGATCACCCAGCTCTTTAATAACATTACTTTTGCGCGATTTCTTATTCTTTTTCTGCTCCAAAAGCTCAAGAGCTCTATCCAGCTCAACATCCAGTACATGGTCACTTTTACGCAAGGAAGCAAAGGTACCGTCATGAACCACAAAAGGACCATAACGTCCTACGCCGGCACGGACAACTTCTCCCGTTTCGGGATGTTTGCCCAACGGCCGCGGCAGTTCTAACAAGCGCAGCGCCAGATCTACATCTACATCCTCCGGCTTCATGTCTTTGAGCAGCGATGCACGCTCCGGTTTCTTATTATCTTCAGTGCGTTCTCCAACCTGTACATAGGGACCATACCGTCCATTTAGTACGTAAATAGGTTCTCCGGTTTCGGGATGATTACCAATAGACTTTGGCCCCTCTTCTTCAGCCTTAATCAACTCTTCCAGCTTTTCACTTGTAATATCGCTCGGCTTCCAGCTTTCCGGAATGGAAGTCGTTAACTCTTCTCCATTCACTTGTTTTTTGATGTATGGACCATACCGTCCCACAAAAACCTGAATATCCTCGAGATCTTGTATCGGCAGATCCAGCTGGCGTGCTTCTTTGGGATCAATCTCATCTTCCTGTTCCTCTACCTTGGCCTTCAGTCCCTTTTCGCCATTGTAGTACGTTTGCAAGTATTCCTTTGTATCTAACTTGCCCCTGGCGATTTCATCCAGTTTTGCCTCCATTTCAGATGTGAAATCGCTATCTACCACATCATGCAAATTTTCTTCGAGCAATTCCGTAACAGCAAACGCTGTAAATGTAGGCACCAGCGTTTTACCATCGGCCTCGCAATAGCCACGGTTCTGAATAGTACTGATGATTGATGCATAGGTACTCGGACGACCAACCCCCCGCTTTTCAAGCTCTTTAACAAGCGTAGCTTCCGTAAATCGCGACGGAGGCTTTGTCTCATGGGATATGGGTTCAATTCCTTCCTCAACCACTTCTTCCCCTTCACTCAATTCAGGCAAGAACTTCTCCTGATTTTCGAGCGCCGCATCGGGATCGTCACTGCCTTCCACATATGCTCTAAAGAAGCCAGGAAATACAATCGTTTTTCCGCTGCTTTTAAATTCAGCAACTTTGCCGTTGGCTTCCGCTTTGATCGTCACATTGGTAAATTCGAGCTCCGCTTGCGCCATCTGCGTGGCTATAGTTCGTTTCCAGATCAAATCATACAATCTGAACTGATCGCCACTTAGCCCTGCTTCTTCAGGTTTTCTAAAATAACTGCCCGCCGGGCGAATAGCCTCGTGAGCCTCCTGAGCATTAGATCCACCTCCGTAATTTCGGGGACGATCAAAGAGATACTCTTCGCCATATTCCTTTTTCACCGCATTTCGCGCCGCATTGATGGCTTGACCCGACAAACGGGCTGAGTCGGTACGCATGTAAGTAATATATCCATTTTCGTATAGCTTCTGCGCCACGCCCATGGTTCGCTTGGCGGAAAAGTTTAACTTCCTATTGGCTTCCTGCTGGAGCGTCGACGTAATAAAAGCGGCTGAAGGATTACGTTTCTGTCGGTTTTTCTTGACTTCAGAAACTTCCCATTTCGACGTATCAAGCTCATCACGCAGTTCACCGGCCGTCTTATCATCCAGTAAAACAACTTTCTCTGGTTTTTTGAGCTTTCCAGTATTTTCATCAAAATCCTTGCCCGAAGCCAGTCGCTTTCCATCGAGATGTGTAAGATCAGCTTCAAATATATTGCTGTCATCCTGCTTGTGAAGCTGTGCCTTCAAATCCCAATAACGTGCTGAACGGAATTTCATTCGTTCCCGCTCACGTTCAACCAAAAAACGGACGGCAACAGACTGTACACGTCCCGCCGAAAGTCCGGGCGCAATCTTTTTCCAGAGCAATGGCGAAATAGTGTATCCCGCCAGACGATCGATTATTCTTCGAGCTTCCTGTGCATTCACGAGATCCATATCGATATCCCGGAAATGGTTGAGCGCTTCCTTAATTGCCTCCTCGGTAATCTCGCGGAATACCATTCGCTTAACCGGCACATCGGGATTCAGAAGCTCCGTAAGATGCCAAGAAATAGCTTCCCCCTCACGATCTTCATCCGTTGCCAAAATAAGCTCATCAGAATTCTTAAGCTCCTTCTTCAGACGCTTTACTACTTTCTTTTTTCCACGCGGAATAACATATAGTGGCTCAAAACCTTCATCAGTATTTACGCCCAGGTTTGCCCATTCTTCGCCCTTAAACTTTTTGGGCACTTCCTTGGCATTAGCCGGAAGATCGCGGATATGTCCCATCGACGAGTCGATCGTATAATCCTTGGGTAGATACTTCTTAAGCGTTTTAATTTTTGTGGGGGACTCTACAATTACAAGAGACTTCATATACCTCGTTTTCTACAAATTCTTGATCATTTCCTTTAACTCGGAGGCATGATCTTTAGTATTTACTTTTTCAATAATGGCTTTTACTGTTCCATCAGTGTCAATCACATAAGCAGAACGTGTTGGTGCCTCGAATTTATTGCCAAACATATTTTTCTCTATAATAGAATCGGTAGCTTCAGCAAATTTATAATCAGGATCAGATGCCAAAACATAATTGATCCCCAACTTTTCGGCGTAGTTTTTATGGGATCCGCAACTGTCTTTGCTAATAGCTATAAGATTATATCCATGCTCATCAAACCAATCAGCATGCTCCGCCAGACTTTTGTTTTGCTTGTCACAACCTGATGTATTATTGCGCATATACACCGATACAATCGTCGGTCGGTCCAATAACTCACCAAATCGTACGGTTTTTTCCTCACCGTCTTTTACGATATCAAGCGTAAAATCAGTATCAATTTTTGTTCCTCTATCAATCATATCTGTATCTCTAAAGACATTTATGGTAATGGGTGATGCATGTATTAACTGTAAATCTGGTTACTTTCGTTCTGTATATAATGATTATTGCATCTTTTATAATAAAGTGATCAACAAGATACTGCAATAAATCTTTTGATTGCCGAAGGTATTGCTATTAATTGAAGATTAGATGAAGGCGATAGATGTGAGATGAGAGACGGCAGATGTAGAACGTGCCAAGGCTAATCTTAATAAGTTTTGTAAGTATATAGAAGTTCTTCGGTCTTACTAATATACACTGTCTTTTTAAAGCATTTATTATGATCAATCTAAGCCACAAAAAACTTGACGTCTGGAGAGCT